>JAQUXC010000003.1 GCA_028692545.1 Patescibacteria group bacterium
TTCAGACGTGTGCTCTTCCGATCTTAATGCGTCTGGTAATTGTGTGTCATCTTGTAGTGGTACAACTCCATATTGTTCTGCAGGTTCATGTGTATCTTGTCTAAGTTCAAGTGATTGTAATGCTAGTCTTTGCCAAACATGTAATGCGTCTGGTAATTGTGTGTCATCTTGTGGTATCAATGGAAATCCCCCATACTGTTCAAGTGGTACATGTTTTCAATGTATTTTTGATTATCAGTGTACAGGTGGTATGGTCTGTACAAACAATCAGTGTGTAACTCCACCATGTACTCTTGGAGGCACATCCAATTTATCAGGTATAATATATGATGATATAACTTCTACCACTTTGCCTGGAGCTACAGTCACTTTATATAATTCAAGTAATATACAAGTTGCATCTACTGTCTCAGCAACCAATGGATCATATACATTTTCCGGTATATCTGGTTTGGCGTCTTGTTCTTATAAGGTTACAGCTATAAAAACAGATTATAATGAATCTCAAACAGCATTTTTTGGATTTGCAGGTGGCAATGTAAGCGGAAAAAATTTATATTTAGTTCCAGAATTACCTGTTGGAAGATTTTTAATAGTATTTAGGTCTGGTTCTTTTAGTCCTAGATGGCCTGATTCATATTTATCTATACCAGGCACTTTTCAAGCTTATACTCCTACAATAATAAGTCGTCAGCTCCTTGGAAATCCAGATTTAAGTTCAGCACCACACGCATATCTTAAATGTGTTAATGATATTGGCCAATTATCATGTGGTGGTAACTTTGTAAGTCCAGTAGTGCTTTCATTTCAGATGACTAATGCCTCAGGAAATCCTTATTACTCAAATCCTAATGCAGGAGGAGGAATTTATAAATATTATGTGAGAGATAGTAATATTAATTTGGGTCCTAACTTTTTTCATTCAATAAATGCAAATGTTTCTATATACACACATGATGGTTTATATCAAAATATTCCTGCTCCAATGGGAAGTTTTAGATATTGGTATGTATTTAATATTAATCCTATTACAGGTGTAATCACTGTTCCAAATTCTATAACATCAAATACTGCTCCATAATTTAAATTTTGACATAATTATGTTATAATAAAATCACTTAATAAGTGATTTTATGTTTGAAGACAAGATTTTAAATAACGTGAACAACAAATTAGTTCAGGAACCAAATATTGCAGAGGATATGTTTGAAGATAATGATTTAATAAATCAGTCAAACGTCGTCAAATCTGGAGGTGTAGCGCCGGCAAAACCAATAAAAGATTATAATGAACTAATACAAGAAGTAGAAAAAGGATCTAGTAAAATAAATATTAAATATTTTTTTATTGGATTTTTTGTTTTAATTATTATAATTACATCTTTAGCTTATATTTTTTATGATAAAATTTTTAAAAAAAGTAGTGATAGCGGTGAAATTATTTTGAATACCTCTACATCTACATTAAACTTGGAAAACAAAAATGAAAATAATCAAAATACAAATTTAGATGAAATAGATGGTGTAAAAGTAAACTCTAGTGCAATATCTAATGATATAGATGGTGATGGTTTGAGTAATGAAGAAGAAAGAATTTTAGGAACAGATCCAAATAATCCAGACACAGATGGTGATGGCTTGTCTGATAGGCAAGAGGTAAAGATTTATAAAACAGATCCATTAAACTCAGATACGGATGGTGATGGATACCTAGATGGAGATGAAATAAAAAATGCTTATAATCCCAGAGGAGAAGGTAAGTTGTTTGATTTTAATTTTGATATTATAAAAAATAAGGAAACACCAAATAGTAATGATCAGGTGTTGTACAAATACTCTGGGTCTGATTTTTCATTTGACTATTTGAATGATTGGAAAGTAGAAAAAAGTGATAATAAAATTTATATAAAGAAGAATAATTCAGAAGATTATATACAAATAGATACAAGGGATAATAAATTAGAACTTGATTTAGTAGACTGGATAGTTACACAAGAAGATTATCCGGATTTTACTCAAGAGCAAGTAGATTTGGAAAATAGAAGTGTTTTATTTGTCAAAAGTGCCGATCCTGAATGGAAAGCTTTTTCTTCTGTTTTTTTGTCGGATAGTAATAAGGTTTATATTTTTAATTATTTTTCAAAAGAAGGTGATAATGTAAATATATTACGTGATATTGTGATATCATTTTCTATTACAAAAAAGTAAAAATGTTTCAACCAAAGTCAACGAACAATATAGAAACAAACAATAACGCCGATTTATCTATGGGTAATAAAATTTTTGTTGATAATAATTCTGCAAGTAATAATAATACAGACGATGGTTATATAAGTTCTGAATCGGATATAAATATTTCTAACAATAATCAATCAGAGCAATCTGCTGATGATTCCTCTTTAGAATTAGGTGATGAAAATATTTATTATATGCCTGATAAATTTTTGCAACCAGCTGGAACAACCAAATCTGGAAAGAATTGGTTTTTGATAATAGGTATAGTGCTTATAATTATTGTCGTTTTGGCAGTCGCTGTATTTGCATTTTATGTTTTAAATAAAAATAAAAATAATAACCCAGATGATATTTTAGATTTACCGCAAAATGTTGATTCACAGAATACAAATCAAAATCAAACATCAACTACAACAGAAAATAAGTTAGATACTCCAAAATTAAGAGATCAAAAAAGAATAAAAGATATAACAGATATTATTAGTGGATTATCACTTTATTATAATGATAACAAAAAATACCCACCAGTCTTAGATAGACTAGATCAATATTTGAAATCTATTCCTACAAATCCAGAACCAGGCGGAGAACCTTATTATTATCAACCACAAGATAAGAGTCAAGATTATATTATTACATTTTCTTTAGAATCAGGTGCTGAACTTGGTAATTTGATATTAAGAGAAAATAAATATAAAGCAACTGCAAAATTTGGTATAGAAATATACAAAGATACTTCTTTTGATGAAGAAGATGATAATACTACCACTACTACCCCAATAATAAATCCACCGACTGATCAGCCAGGTCTATTGCCTATACCTCCAAAGGGTAATGACACTGATGGTGATGGACTTACAGATATAGAAGAATTAATGTATGGTACAAAAATTAATATAGCAGACTCTGATTCTGATAATTATTCTGATGGTTTTGAAATTTACTCATTATACGATCCATTAAATGCCAACTTTAGATTGGTTGATAATATAGAATTAGTAAGTTTTTATAATAATGAAAATTATGGATATTCAGTTTTATATCCAAAAAAATGGAAAGTAGATATAAAAAATACAAACTCTAGTAATGTTACTTTTTCAAATGATTCAAATAGTGATTTTTTCCAAATTCAGGTAAATGAAAATCCACAAGAACTTACTCCAAAAAATTGGTATCTTTCTAATCCAAATAATACTGGTTCATCAAATTTAAAAAACTTTGGCAACAAAAATGTTTACGGTGTACAGACACAGGATAATATAAATGTATATATTGGAAATAAGAATAAAATTTATGTTATTTCTTATATAATAAAAAATATTAAAAGTTTGGAATATTTTAGAACCTTTGAAATGTTTTTACAGAGTTTTAAATTTATAGATATTAATGAGTCTGTTATTCAAAATATACAACCTATTCCAAAATTAATACCTTTAGGAGGAACTGGAGATGAAGGATAATATAAATATAATTATAAAAGGTTTTAGGTTTAATCGTTGGATGGAAAGTATAGTTGGTCAAATTGAAAAAAATCAAAAGATAAAAGAAGATGAATGGTCTATAGTTATAACAAATGATAAGGAAATAAGGAAATTAAATAAAAAATATAGAAAAAAAAATAAAACTACGGATGTACTTAGCTTTGCAGAATGTGATATAAATCAAAATTTTGTATCAGAAAAAAAATATTTAGGAGAAGTTATTATTAATTATGAACAGGCAAAAAGACAGGCAAAAAATTTGAAAAAAGAAATGTTATATTTATTGGTTCATGGTTATTTGCATTTAAAATCTTATACACATGAAAATGATAAAGATGAAATGATTATGAATAAAGAAGCGGATAAAATAATACAAAAAATAAAATTATGAAATTTTTTACATTAAGAAAATTTTTTAATAGTTTAAAATGTGCAGTAAGAGGGCTTAAATCTGTTTATAAAACAGAACAGAACTTTCGTTTTCAAATACTTATAGCAGTTATTGTTATATTTTTTACAATATACTTTGGAGTTACTAGAAGAGAAGCAGTTCTTGTAATACTTATGATTACTTTTGTAATTGTTATGGAAATTATTAATTCCGTATTTGAAAAAATAGCAGATATGTTGCAACCCAGAGTTCATATTTATGCAAAGCTTATAAAAGATATTATGTCTGGTGCTGTTTTATTGTCATCCATTGTTTCTATAATTATAGGGCTTATTATCTTTTGGCCTTATTTTCAAAGATTTTTTTGATTTCACAATTATAGATTTTTAAGTTATAATAAAGGATAATGATTTCAAAATTGCAGTTTTTATTTATTTAATTTAAATATATATGCGTACCCAAATAATTACAGGACTTGATATAGGTTCCAATAAAATAAGAGTGGCTGTAGCTCAATATACACCAGAGGATAATAGTATACAAATAATAGGTGCAGCAGAAAATCCATCAAATGGAATAATAAATGGCAACATAGTTAGTGTAGAAGATGTTGTAAGTTCTATATCTGGAACTCTAGAAAAAGTAGAAAGAGTTATAGGTATGCCTATAGAAAGGGCTATTATTGGAATATCTAGTCCAAATATAAAATTTATAAATAGTCAGGGTGTTATTGCTGTTGCAAAAGCAGATGGCGAAATAAAAGAAGAAGATGTTGCAAGAGTTATAGAAGCGGCTCAGGCAGTCGCTACGCCTCCAAATTATGAAATATTACACGTTATACCCAAGACATATAAAGTAGATAATCAAGAAGATATAAAAGATCCAATAGGTATGACAGGAGTTAGACTAGAGGTAAGTGCTCAGATTATAATGGCAAAATCAGAACAAATTAAAACTATCACAAAATGTATTTATAGAACTGGTGTGGATGTAAAAGATATGGTCTTTTCTGTTTTAGCAGATGCAGAAGCTGTTTTGAACAGAGAACAAAGGGAACTCGGTGTTGTTTTGGTGAATATAGGATCATCAACAACTGGTGTGGCTATATTTGAAGAAGGAGATCCAATACATACTGCAATACTTCCAATAGGTTCTTCTCATATTACAAATGATTTAGCTATAGGACTTAGAACATCTATTGGTGTTGCAGAAAAAATAAAAATACAAGAAGCATCTTGTGTTATTGATAATATCAGAAAAAGAGAAGAGATAAATTTATCTGTATTTGAAGAGGATGAAAATACTACAAAAAGAAATATGGTTTCTAAATTGGAAATAGCAAAAATAACAAATGCAAGAGTAGAAGAAATTTTTGATTTAGTTGCTAAAGAATTAAAAAAAGTTGATAGATTTGGAATGTTACCAGCTGGTGTAGTTCTTACAGGTGGAGGTGCAAAATTAGATGGAATGGTAGAACAAGCAAAGGAACAATTAAAACTTCCTGTATTTTTGGCAAAAATGAATAAAGTAAATACAATAGTTGATAAAATAAATGATTTGACCTATAGTAATGTTTTGGGACTTATTTTATGGGGTTATAAAAATAAGAGTGTTTCAGGCTGGAATATGGGTGGACTATTAAAATCAAATATCCCATCAAAATTAAAGGGTTTTTTTAAATCTTTAATACCTTAATTTAAATAATTTTATATTTTAAATAAATGGCAAAAAATAGTAATTCTCAAAAAAAGACAAGAGAAATAAAACCTGAAATAGAAACTTTTGCAAAGATAAAAGTTATTGGCGTTGGTGGTTCTGGTGGTTCTGCTATCAACAGAATGGTTGATAATAAAATAAAGGGAGTAGAATTTATTGCAGTAAATACGGATGCTCAAGCTTTATCGTCTTCTCTTGCTGATCAAAAAATACAGATAGGAATAAATACTACCAAAGGTCTTGGGGCTGGTATGGATCCAGAAGCTGGAGCAAGATCAGCTGAAGAAAATTTAGAGGATATAGAAAAAGTTTTAAGTGGATCTGATATGGTTTTTATTACATGTGGTTTGGGTGGGGGAACTGGTACTGGTGCTGCTCCTATAGTTGCAGATATTGCAAGAGCAAATAATGCTCTTACAGTAGCTATAGTCACAAAGCCTTTTAATTTTGAAGGTGCTCAAAGGAAATCAATAGCAGAAAGAGGTTTAAATGAATTGGAGAACAAAGTAGATACAATAATTACAATTCCAAATGATAGAATTTTGGGAATTATAGATAGAAAAACATCTCTCATTGATTCCTTTAAAACAGTAGATGAAATTTTGTACCAAGGTATTCAAGGAATATCAGAAATAATTACTGTTCCAGGTCTTGTAAATGTAGATTTTGCTGATGTGAAAGCTATTATGTCAGATGCAGGTTCAGCACTTATGGGTATAGGACGTGCTAGTGGAGATGATAGGTCAAAACGTGCCGCAAAAGAGGCTATTGATAGTCCGCTATTAGATGTTTCTATTTCTGGTGCAAAAGGAATATTATTTACCGTAACTGGTGGAAATGACCTTACAATGTTTGAAGTAAATGAAATAGCAGAAATAATTACTGCTTCAGCAGATGGCAATGCAAAAATAATATTTGGTACAGTTATAGATGAAAGTTTAAAAGATGAAATAAAGGTAATGGTCATAGCTACAGGTTTTGAAAATTTTAATATACATAATGATACAAAACAAAAATCTACTAATATTCAGGCATCTTATACTCCTAATAAATATATAAATGATGTAAAAAATAAACCTAGTAAAAATGATGATTACACAGAAGATGATAATTCTTATGATGTAGATGATGATAGTTTTGATGTAGACAATGATTTCGATGATAATAATTTTCAAAAGAATAAAATTTTAGATAGACAAAATGATATGAGTCTAGATGATGATATGCCAAAACAGGAAAGTGAGTTGGATATTCCTGCTTTTTTAAGAAGAAAAATGAAATAATAACTTATTTTTTAAAAGTTTTTATACTCCATACTTAAATTTATATTATGAGATGTCCTATTTGTAATAATGAAGCAACAAAAGTTCTAGATTCTAGAGTGGCTACAGATGGAGTCACGGTAAGAAGAAGACGAGAATGTTTAAAATGTAATTTTCGTTTTTCTACTATTGAAGAAATAGAAATTTTGGATATAAAAGTTGTGAAGAGAGATGGAAAAAAAGAATTATATAATAAAGATAAATTAAGAAATGGTATAAAAAAATCTTTAGAAAAAAGAAATAAAGATGATCAAGAAATTTCTCAATTGATTCGTGCTATAGAAGTAGACGTTCAAAAGAAAAAAAGCAATGAAATAAGTTCTGAATTAATAGGTGATATAGTAATGAAACATTTAAAAAAATTTGATAAAGTTGCTTATATACGTTATGCATCTGTTTATAGATCTTTTGAAGATTTAGAAACTTTTGAAGAAGAGTTAAAAAACCTTATACATAAAAAAAGATCATAATTTTATAAAAAATTATTATAATGAGTTATCCACAGCTCATTTTTTATTTTTATTAATTTTACTTTTTTTGCTTTGTATGTTCTTTTAAATTATACATTTTTTGGCTTATTTATAGAGTTTTTTTAAAATTTGACATAGTTTTGTTTTTACTAAATATAGTGTTATAATTTATTTGCAAATACAACATATTGTATTTATATTAATAAAGATATTTAGTTTTTTGAATTAATATTAACTGACTTTATGTTGCAAGTTTTTTTTAAATTGTTAAGATAATTTCAAATTTATATAAAAGTTAATTATTAATTTCTCGATTTTATTCGAGTCATCACCAGTTTAATTAATTTAAGCTGACAAGAAATATATGACCCCTAATGTTCCAAAATTCAAACAAGTTAGAAAAAGAGATGGAAATATAGAGAATTTTGATTATGATAAATTGAAAAATTCTATTTCAAAAAGCATAGCAGATGTGAGTAATGGAGAAATTGGTATAAGCGAAAAAGTATCAAATGAAGTTGTAGAAATTTTAAATAATAAGGCAGATGATAATGATTATACACCATCTGTTTTTGATATTAGAGAAGCAATACAAATTATTCTTATGCGTCATAATGAATTCAAAGCAGCTCAGGCTTATATTACACATAAACAAGATCCAAAATTTGCTTTGAAAATTCAAAAAGGAATACAAAATGTTATAAAAAGAGATGGGTCTATATCAGATTTTGATCTTTCTAAAATTAAGAAAGCAATTTCGAGAGCAGGGGAATCAAATCAGGCATTTGGTGAAAATATAGCTGAAGATATAGCAAATAAAGTATATGAAAGATTAAATAAAATTTATGATCAAATTATTCCAAATATAGAACAAATTCAAGATGTCGTAGAAATGGAGATAATGAAAGAGGGTTATTCAGATGTTGCAAAAGCATATATATTATATCGTATAGAACACAAAAAAATTAGAGAAAAACAACTTGAAATATTGGGTGGTATGACTACGAATTTGAAGTTTACAGATAATGCATTAAAAGTTTTGGCAAAGAGATACTTGGTTAGAAATGAAGATGGCGAAATAATAGAAACACCTGAGGAAATGTTTAGAAGAGTGGCAAGGACACTTGCAAGAGTAGAGCAAAAATATGGTAAGGATGATAGTTTTATACAAAATTTAGAAGATAAATTCTATGAAATAATGACTAATTTTGAGTTTAGTCCTGCTGGAAGAACAATTGCTAATGCAGGTGCTCCTACAAGACTTGTTTCAAATTGTATTGTTTTAAATATTCAAGATGATATGGGTCATATTTTTGAAACACTCAAAGATGCATCACTACTTCAACAAGCTGGATCTGGACTTGGTTTTCCATTTCATCTTTTAAGACCCGCTGGGAGTATAGCAAAAAAAACAAGAGGAGTGGCTTCGGGGCCGGTTTCATTTTTGAAAGTTTACAATAAAGCATTCGGTGTTATAAAACAACAAAATAGACATGGGGCGAATATGGGTGTAATGAGAGTAGATCATCCGGATATATTAGAGTTTATTCACTGTAAGGAAAAAGAAGGATCAATACGAAATTTTAATATCTCAGTTGGTCTCACAGATGATTTTATGGAAAAAGTAAAAGAAAATGATAATATTCCATGGATGTGTAGATTTAGTGGTAAAGAAATGAAGCCAAGACGTATTATAAGAGATGAATTTGATGTAATTCAAGAAATTAGAGAAGAAACAATGACAGCAAGAGAATTGTTTCAAGAAATTATAAATGCAGCATGGCAAAATGGTGAACCAGGTTGTGTATTTTTAGATACTGTAAATAAGACTAATCCACTTCCTGGACTTGGAAATATTGAAGCATGTAATCCATGTGGAGAGCAATTTTTACATGATGGAGATGTGTGTAATTTAGGGTCTATACATCTTGGAAAGTTTGTAAAAGATGAGGAAGTAGATTTTTCTAGATTAAGAGATGTTATAAGACTTTCAATTAGAATGCTTGATAATGTTATAGATCTTACAGATTTCCCAGTTGAAAGAGTTAGTGTAACCTTTAAAGGAAATAGAAGAATAGGTCTTGGAATAATGGGATTTGGGGATATGCTTTATCAATTAAAAATAGGATACAATAGTTTAGAAGGAAGAGCTATAGCTGAGAGTGTTATGTCTTTTATAAATGAAGAATCTCATCAAATGTCATCAGAATTAGCTGAGGAAAAAGGTGTTTTTCCAAATTATGAAAAGAGTATTTATTATGTGGATGGTAAAAAAATGAGAAATGCAGCACTTACTACAATAGCTCCAACAGGTACTACAAGTATGCTTTTCAATTGTAGTAGTGGCGTAGAGCCATATTTTGCGCTTGCATATCATTACAAAGGAATACTTGGATCAAATGATATAGAACTTTATTATACAAATCCTTATCTTGAAGAAGAATTAAAAAGAAGGGGATTATATACAAAAGAAATATTAAAACAAATAGAAGAAGATGGTTCAATACAAAATATAAATACAATTCCAGAGGATATGAAAAAAGTATTTGTTACTTCTATGGATATTTCTGCAGAGGATCATATATTAATGCAAGCAGCTTTTCAAAAATATGTAGATAATAGCATATCAAAAACAGTAAATTTTCCAAACTCTGCTACCAAGGATGATGTGATGAAGGGATATATCCTTGCATGGGAAAAGGGTTGTAAAGGATGTACTGTATACAGAGATGGTTCAAGGGATATTCAAGTATTGAATTTAAATAAAGGCAAAAATGATGAAGCTAACGATAATTTGATAAAAGAATATATTGATTCTCAGTCTAAGTCTAGTGCATCTTCAAAAACCAAAAAAGAAGTTATAAAAGATGGAATATGTCCTGAATGTGGTTCAAAAATAGAAATAAATGAGGGTTGTTATGTTTGTAAGAATTGTGGTTTCTCTGCTTGCTCACTTTAAATAATTTTTTGATATTATGTATGGATAATTTAGGGAAAATTCATATTTATACAGGAAATGGCAAAGGTAAAACCACAAGTGCTCTTGGGTTAGCATTACGAGCTAATTCTTCAGGATTTAGGGTAATTATTATATATTTTGATAAATCAAGAGATAATTGTACTGAATATATAGGACTTGATAAATTAGGTATAGATTATAAATTCTTTGGTATTAATAGAATTTTTGATAATAAATTTAGATTTGGGTATAATGATAGTGATATAGGTGAGATTTCAAAAGCATGGAGTTTTGTAAAAAGTATAATTTTATCATCTGAATATGATTTAATAGTTCTAGATGAAATAATAAATTGTTTAGATTATATAGATATGAAAGAATTGGAATCAGTTTTGAAGTCAAACAATAAATCAGAACTTGTACTTACAGGTAGGAATGCACCAGATAATATTATAGAATTAGCAGATTTGGTGACGGAAAATTTAGAAATAAAACACTATTTTCAAAAAAAATACCCTGCAAGAAAAGGAATAGAGTATTAATTTATATTTAAATTTTTATTTAATAAAATTATGAAAAAATATCTAAGAATAGTTTTGATAATCATATCTGCTTTTGCAATATTTTTACTTGGAGCATATATGAGCCAGGAATATTTTTTGACATCAATACAAAAATCAGAAATTATTCCATCTTTTGATGAGAAAAGTAATAGTATAAGTTTGATGATAGATTTTGGTGATGGAAATATAGAAACAATACACGATATAAATGTTAAGAGATCCGATAATTTATTATTAATACTTAAAGAATTAGAAAATACTAAAGATCAAATCAGAGATATAAAAATACAAGATTATGGAGAAATGGGGGTACTTATTACATCAATAAATGATTTTACAAATGGACAAAATAATAATTATTGGCAATATTATGTAAATAACAAACAGCCAATGTTAAGTATAGATAAATACATACTTTCTAATAAGGATGTCGTAGAATTAAAATTTACAAAATCTAAGTTTTAAAATATAAAAAATATGAAAACCAGAGACAAAATAATCTTTGCCAGTTTGTTGATTTTATTAGCTATTTTTTCAAGACTCATACCCCATTTACCAAATTTTACTCCAATAGCTGCAATATCTATATTTATTTCAGCATATATTTCCAAAAAGTATTTTTGGTTGCCTATTTTAGCATTATTTTTGTCAGATATATTTATCGGAACTTACGATATAAAACTTATGTCAGTTGTATATATTTCATTTATTATTATTGGTTTTTTTGGTTATTTTTTGAGAGAAAAAAGGAATATTTTTAGAATTTTAGGGGTAAGTTTTTTTGGTTCTTTATTTTTTTTCTTAACTACAAATTTTGCGGTATGGATTACAAGTTCATGGTATGAAAGGAGTTTGTTTGGACTTTTGAATTGCTATGCATTCGCAATTCCATTTTTTCGAAATATGGTAATAGGTGATATATATTATCTTGGAATTATAATAACTTTGTTTGAATTTATATCTAATAATGGCTATGAAAAAATAAAAATTGTATTTTTAAATTTTAAAAATAAAACAATAAGAGATATAATATAGACATGGATATAGAAAATGAAAAAATACAACAATTAGAAAGACTTCTCAAAGAAAATATTGAATTAAACAATAAGATTTTGGAAAGTTGCCTCAAAACAGAGAAGTATATGTTTAGTATAAAAGCATTTGGAATTATCAAATTTGTTGTTATAATCATTCCTATTGTTATTGGATTATTGTTTTTGGTTCCATATGTAGGTGATTTTGTACAAATGTATAAAGATTTTTTTAGTGGTACTGGAGCAGTTGATTCCATAAAAAATATGAAAGATTTGGGCTTATAATTTTTTGTATTGAAATATTCTGATTTTTACTCTTATATTTTTTAGAAGTATGTGTGAGTAATTCAGGATTTTTTATTTTTATATGTTTTAAAATAAGTTTATGAATAAAAAATTTAAAACAATTATAATATTAATATTATTTTTTATATTTATTGTTATTTTGATTTTTATCATAGACAAACCAAAACAAGTACAAACAAAACCAGGTATCATAAAATTAGAGACTTCATCAAAAATTATTAATCAAATACAAGGATCTAATAATTTGTTTCAAAACATAGAAGTAGGTGGTGGTTTTCAAGCTACAAACTCAAATTTACAAGCGATTTCTTCAGAAACAATTTTTAATAGACAAGACTTGAATATAAAGTGAGGTAATTGGATTTGAATAAAAATTTTTTTAACTCCCAGAAAACTTTTTTTTGTGGTAAAATTATATTAGATTATTAATTTTACTTTGATGAGAAGTAGTAGCTTTTTATTAGATATATTAAAACTTATCTTTGTAGATATCATATGGAAAATAATTTATTTTCCTATTTGGTGGTATAGTAAAGGTTTTTTTGATTTACTTATAAATTTTATAGAAAAAGTCAAGAGGCAATCATATGCATTAGGAATTTTTATTGGTTTTAAATTTTTGTTTCGCCCAATGTATGCTCAAAATGATTTTTCTGGAAGAATTATAAGTTTTTTTATGAGATTGATTGTTTTAATTTTTAAGATTTTTATTTTTATTTTATTTTTAGTTGTTTTATTTTTTGGAGTTGCTATATATCTAGCATTGCCTGTGTTTGTGATATGGCAAATATATTTAAATTTTGTATATTTAAAAACAATATAAATGGATCTTTTAGACAAAAATAAAATACATATATGTGATAAATGTAATCTAGATGGTAGTTGTCATTTTTGTCGTGGTATGAAAAAATATATTATTTCTGGTAGTAGTGTTATCTTTTGGAATAAATTATATAATCAAAATAATATATATATTAATAAGATAAAAAGAATTATAAAAATATCTATAAATGTATTTTTTATAATGTTTGCTATCTTTGGATTGATTTCATTTTTTTATCACATTTATATTTTGAATTTTAGTGGTTCGGATTTTTTTTATATAGAAAATTGGTTTAGTTTATATATGTTAGCTTTTTGGATAAGTGTATTTATAGATATGTTTTTATTTTATGAATTAAGAATAAACAGCAATAATATTGAAAAAGTTATAAATATAAAAGAAATTTCTATATCTGAAAATATTGATGTTCGAAAATTAAATAAAAAAGATATATATAATACACTTTCAAAAGATGTTAAAATCTTTCTTACAAAATCATATGATATATCTAGAAAATATAAATCTAATTCAATAAACGCCTTGCATATATTTTATACAATACTTATAAATAAGGACATAAATATTATATTTGGAAGACTTGGTATAAATAAAGAGCTAATGAGACAAAAGGTTGAAAGACTTATAAAAATGAATAAATCACAGTTTGGAGATATTAATGATTTAGATCTTTTAATGTTTAATAGTTATATCATAGCAAGTCGTGCCAAGAGTAAGTATATAAAAGTTTCTCATATTTTGTCAGCGCTCATACTTATAAATCAAAATATTTTAGATATATTTTTGGATGAAGGAATAGACTCAAATCAAGTCACAAATGTTATTACATGGATAAGGTTGAGAGATGAACTTGTAAATGTTTATAATAGATATAGATCAAAATCCATATTCAAACCAAGAAATTCAATGAATAGAGCTATGACAGCTGTTGCTACTCCGTATTTAGATAGATTTAGTCAGGATTTGACTCAGCTTGCTCGTAAAGGTTATTTAGAGATTAGTGTTGCTAGAGAGTCAATTGTAGATGAAATTTATAGATCAATGGAGGTAGATAAAAAGAGTATAGTTTTATCAGGTTTACCAGGTGTTGGAAAGGATAATATTATTGAAGGAATAGCAAATAGAATGTGCGCCGAAGAAGTTCCTGAATTTTTTCAAGATAAGCGTTTAGTGAGTTTGTCTTTGTCTAGTATAATATCAGCATCTTCAAATGGATCTATAGAGCAAAATTTTATAAGAGCTATGACTGAGGTTATAAGAGCTGGTAATATAATACTTTTTATAAATGATATACATAATTTAGTAGGAATAAGTTCAAGTGGTAGAGAAAATATAGATCTGTCAGAAATATTATCTGATATGATGAATAAATATGACATGATGATAATAGGAACTACAAATCCGCATGATTTTACAAAATATTTAGAAAAAAATATTTTAGCAACTCAAATGTTAAAAGTAGAGATAAGAGAGCCTGATTTCAATGAAATAGTTCAAATATTAGAATCAAAAACATTTTCTATAGAATATAAATATAGTGTTTATTTTTCCTATCAAGCAATAGAAAAAATAGTAAAACTTACAGAAAGTTATATACATGACAGTTTTCAGCCATCAAAATCTATAAAAATTTTGGAAGAAGTCGCAATATATGTAAAAAATACAAAGGGTAAAAATAGATTAGTAACAGCTGAAGATGTAGCAAAATTAATATCTGAAAAAATTCATATGCCTCTTACAAGTATTACTCAGACAGAAAGTCAAAAATTAATGCATTTGGAGGATTTAATGCATGAAAGAATTATTGGGCAAGATGAGGCGGTAAATATGGTTTCCTCGGCCCTTAGAAGAGCTAGGGCAGAGTTAAGGGATGAAGATAAGCCAATAACAAATTTATTATTTCTAGGACCTACTGGAGTTGGAAAAACAGAGCTTGCAAAAACTGTTGCTAAGATATTTTTTGGCACAGAAGATAGTATGATAAGACTTGATATGAGTGAATATCAAAATAAGGATAGTGTTTCCAGACTTATTGGTGTAGAAGGTTCTGAAGAAGGAGGAGTCCTTACAGAATCTGTTAGAAAAAAACCATTTTCTTTGGTTTTGCTAGATGAAATAGAAAAAGCACATCCAGATATACTCAATATATTTTTACAAGTTTTAGACGATGGACGACTTACTGATACACTTGGAAATACAATAGATTTTTCAAATTGTATAATAATAGCTACATCAAATGCAGGATCTTTTTATATACAAGATGAACTATCAAAAGGCGTGGAACTTGAAGTAATAAAACAATCCTTACTTGAAAAAGAACTTAGACCATATTTTAGGCCAGAATTTTTAAATCGTTTTAATGGAATAATATTATTTAAACCTTTGAATATAAAAGAGATAGAGCAAATTACAGTTTTGCTTTTACAAAAGGTAGCAAAAAAATTAGAAGTAAAAAATATAAACTTTGAAGCAACACAAGAGGCAGTAAAAGAACTTGCTCAAAAAGGATTTAGTCCTCAATTTGGAGCAAGACCACTTAAGAGAACGGTAGAGCAGAATGTAGATGATGCTTTGGCAAAGTTTTTACTCGCTGGTAAAATAGGTAGAAGAGACAAGGTAATACTTGAAAAGAATGGAAATATCAGGATAGAAAAGGCGGAAAAATTTTAATATTTCATAGTTTTTTGGCTTGTTTTTGGTATTTTTTAATGTTAATATTATCAAATAATACTTATATATAAGAAATTTATGGCAAAATCAGAAATACACGAAAAAGACATGGAAAAAATCATTTCCCTTGCAAAAAGAAGGGGTTTTGTATACCCATCATCTGAAATATATGGTGGATTTGCAGCTATTTATGATTATGGTCCATATGGAGTAGAGCTTTTGAATAATATAAAAAAATATTGGTGGAAGTGGATGGTTCAATATAGAGAAGATATAGTAGGACTTGATAGTGCAATATTTATGCATCCAAAAATTTGGGAAGCAAGTGGTCATGTATCGGGATTTTCTGATCCACTTTCTGAATGTAAAAAATGTCATCTTAGAATAAGAGTGGATACACTATTAGAGGATATTGGAATTAGTGCTGATGAAAAAATGACTGAAGATGAAATAAATAAACTTTTTGATAATAATAAAAATAAAGTAAAATGTCCAGGTTGTGGTGCTAAAGATTTTTCTGAAGCAAAAAAATTTAACCTTCTTGTAAAATCAAATCTTGGAAATTTTACGAATGATTGGGACAAAGAACCCTCTTATTTAAGAGGAGAAACATGTCAGGGAATATATGTAAACTATAAAAATGTTTTGGATTCAACTCGAGTAAAAATTCCATTTGGTATAGCACAAATCGGAAAAGCTTTTAGAAATGAAATTACTGCAAGGCAATTTATATTTAGGACAAGAGAATTTGAACAAATGGAAATGCAATATTTTACTAGTCCAGATTGTGATATGAGTGAATATGAAAAATTAAAAGAATATAGATGGAGGTTTTATATTGATATGGGATTTCAAGAGAAAAATCTTAAATGGCATAAGCATGAAAATTTGGTTTTTTATGCAAAAGAAGCATATGACATAGAATATAATTTTCCATTTGGTTTCAAGGAATTAGAAGGACTTCATGCAAGAGGAAACTATGATTTGTCTCAGCACTCCAAATTTTCCAAAAAAGATTTGTCTTATCAAGATCCAATAACAAATGAAAAATATATTCCTCACATAATAGAATCTTCAGTTGGTGTAAATAGAACATTTTTGGCAATTCTTACTGAGTTTTATGATGAAGATATTGCTGATGGAGAAACAAGATCAGTTTTGAGGTTAAAGCCAGAACTTGCTCCTGTGAAAGTAGCAATATTTCCACTTTTGAAAAACAAACCAGAACTTATAGAAAAAGCTAAAAGTATTTTTGATGAACTCAAAAAAGATTATATGTGCGAATTTGATACAAATGGAAATATAGGAAAAAGATATAGACGACAGGATGAAATAGGAACGCCATATTGCATAACAATAGATTTTGAAACAATTACAAATAATGATGTAACTATAAGAGACAGAGATACTATGGAACAGACAAGAATATCTGTTCATAAATTAAGTGATTATTTAAGGAATAAAATAAAAAATTAATATAAAAAATATGAAAAAAATATTTAAAATAAAATTTATATTGTTTATATTTTTATTGTTTTTTGTTTTTGATATAAATATATTAAATGCCCAATATGTAGATCAGCCCTGTTCAAATTTTGCTGGGGCTGAGTGTGTTTGGCAGCCAAATGTTTTTCAATATGAAATTATACAACATTCTGTATGTCCAGATACATCCCAAACATGCGTTAGAAGGCGTCCAAATTGTACAGGGGAGTGTAGACAATCTTATAATTGTCAAAACCAAATATTAGGTTTTTGTGATGGTACTATAAATACAAGTTGTTGTGGTGGTAATATGACAGCGGAACAGCAAGCTAGCGCAGAACGAATATTAGCACAACAAAGACAACCAGTTTGTCTAGAGGGTCAAATATATTTAGAAGTACCAATCCCAGGACTTGGAAAATGTGTAGACGATTTTAGCGATTATATGATAAAATTATATGATTATCTTGTGTATCTTGCAGGAGTACTTGCCGTTGTAGTAATAATGATAGGTGGGTTTCAATGGGTTTCAGCAGGAGGAAATCAAAGTAAAATAGGTGAAGCAAAAGAAAGAATAAGTGGGGCTATAATAGGACTTGTTTTAGCAATTGGATCGTATTTAATATTAGATACTATAAATCCAAATTTATTAAGCATGAGGATGCCAAGCGTTAGAAATATATCAGCAGTTCCTATTAGATTTAGTACGGAGGAACATATGAATTCAAGAGCTGCAGCAATAGCGGATAATATAACTTGTAATAGTAATATTGAATGTTCTAGATATGACAGAATTTGTGCACCAAGAAGGTCAGATAATGTTAATCAAAAAATATGTATGAATCAGAGTTATGACAATGGTCAGTGTGATGAAGATGAAGATTGTCTCCAAGGCTTAATATGTAATATGTCTAGTTATCAATGTGCTGTTCCTGATATATTAAAATGTATTGGTCAAACAGATTTAGGAGCAAGATGTTTTCAGTCATTATATCCTTTGGTATCAGGATATTGTACGAGTGGTAATAGATGTACACTTTGCAACAACTCAGGTGCGGATTGTAGTATTGGAATACTTGGTAATGTAATATCTACAGATTTGTTTGCAGACAATGATTCAATATGTATGGATCAGTATGAGGTTTGTGGACAAATAAATAGGTTAACTACTAGAGAAGAATTCCATAATTTGCCCCCCGTATATAAACAACAACCCGCAGGTAATTGTATAAAAAATTGTTCATCAGGAGTGGGTGGAGTTGTTGGAGCTGCAATGACTACTCTTATTCATGTAGGATCATATGTTCCATTAATGAATATATGTACATATAATTGTAAGTAGTTATATTTTAATTTGTCGTTCGTATTTTTATGAAGAATATTTTTTATAAAAAATTAAATGATACTCAGGCGGTCACAGTTTTGGTACTTGTAAAAACTGGGTCTAGATATGAGAATGACAAAAATAGAGGAGTAGCTCATTTTATAGAGCATCTTCTTTTTAAAGGTACAAAAAAAAGACCAAACTCTCTTAGTATTACAAAAGAACTTGATGGAATAGGTGCTGAGTACAATGCCTTTACAACAAAAGACAAAACTGGCTATTATATAAAAGCATCAAAAGAAAATTTGGAATTGGCTCTTGATATTTTGTCTGATATGTTGTTCCATTCCAAATTTGATTTAAAGGAAATAAATAGAGAAAGAGGTGTGGTTTTAGAAGAGTTCAATATGTATTTTGATAATCCTATAATGTTTTTAGATGATTTATTAGAGGCAAGTATTTTTGATAAACATAGCTTGGGAAAATTGACTCTTGGAGAAAAGGAAATAATAAAAAATATAAAAAGAGATGAGATTTTGAAATTTTACAAAAAATATTACAAACCAGAAAATATGATAATAGGAGTTGCTGGAAATTTTTCTGATGATATAGAAAAAATTGTAAAAAAATATTTTAAAATTACAAACTTTGGTACAAAAAAAACTTTTGATTTATTCAAGTCATCTCAAGAAGAATTGAGATTGTCGTGCATGAATAAGGATACAGATCAAATTCACGTAGCTATTGGATTTCTTAGTGTTTCTTGTTTTGATAAAGATTTTTATTCATTAAAATTACTTTCAATAATACTAGGAGCAAATATGAGTTCTAGATTGTTTGTTAGAATGAGAGAGCAATTGGGGCTTTGTTATTATATTCGTTCAAATAGTGATAATTATGAGGATACTGGAGCTTTTTCTATAACAGCAGGACTTGATAAAAATAAGATTGAAAGTGCGATAAGTAATATATTTTTAGAAATAGAAAAAATAAAAGCTAAAAAAGTTAGCCAAGAGGAACTTAAAAGAGCAAAGGAATTTTTGAAAGGTAAATTGGTTTTGAAAATGGAGGATAGTGAAAATGTTGTAGATTGGCATTGTGAGAGACTTTTATTTTATAACAAAGATATGAGTGTTGAGGATATGATTTCTAATTTTAATAAAATAAGCTCTGATGATATACTTAAAATAGCAAACAAAATATTTAAGAAAAGTAAAATAAATATAGCTATAATAGGATCAGAAGATATAAAACATAAAATTTCAAATATAATAAAAAAATTAAAATAATCCCGCAAAGCGGGGCAACCTAGCAGAACGGGATAAGAAAAAATATGGAAGAAGATAAAAAAATTATTGATATTTCTACGCTTACATTTGTAAAAATAATAGTAATATTGGTAGCAATAGGATTTATTTTGATAATAAAAGAAGTAATACTTTTGATATTTTTGGCCCTTATTTTGGCATCAGCTTTCAATCCACTTATATCATGGTTGCACGAGAGAAAAATTCCTAAAACACTAAGTGTATTATTAGTTTATATTACATTTTCATCTGTAATTATTGTTACAATATTACTTACAATACCTCCTGTGACAGATCAATTTGGTCAACTTATTAAATTGTTTCCAGGGTATTATCAAAAAATGTCTCAATTCTTTATAAATTATATGTCTACAGGGACTACCCCTATTAACTCTAGTTTAAGTAGTAATGTAGGAAATAGTATAGGTGGAATTGTTGGTTCTATATTTTCGACAACATTCCAAATTTTTGGTGGTATATTTGCTTTTATTACTGTACTTATTATGTCTTTTTATTTTGCTATAGAAGAAAATGCTATAAAGAAGTTTGTAAATAGTATAATTCCAAGCAAACATCAACCATATGTGGTAAATTTATTTTCCAAGATACAAGAAAAGTTGGGTCAATGGTTTAGAGGACAAATAATATTATCTCTTATAATATTTGTAATTACTTTTATTGGATTGATGCTTTTAGGAGTAAGATATTATTTGATTTTGGCAATTTTGGCTGGAGTTTTTGAAATAATTCCTTATTTTGGTCCATGGATATCTGGTGGTGTAGCTGTATTTCTTGCATTTACACAAGATCCTATGAAAGCCCTTTTTGTAGCAATTTTATATTTAGTAATTCAACAATTGGAAAATAGTATAATAGTTCCAAAGGTAATGGGAAAATCAATAGGGCTAAATCCACTTGTAGTTATAATAGCAATACTTGTTGGTTTCAAGTTGGCAGGAGTAGTTGGTGGTTTGATTGCAGTTCCTATTGCTGCAGCTATCTCTGTTTTTGTGACAGATTTTTTAGATAAAAGAGCATAATTATGAAATTTTATATTGTAGCAACTCCAATTGGAAATTTATCTGACATGACCTTTCGTGCTATTCTAATACTAAAATTAGTTGATATTATATATTGTGAAGATACAAGAGTTACAAAAAAATTATTAGATAATTATAATATCAAAACTCCTATTAATTCTTATCATAAACATTCTGGAGACTTCAAGGTAAATAAAATAATTGAATTGTTAAAGCAAGATAAAAACATTGCTTATGTAAGTGATGCTGGAACTCCAGGAATAAGTGATCCAGTTTCAATGTTGGTAGAGGAAATTGTAAATAATTTTTCTGATAATATAATAGAGTCAATTCCAGGAGCATCGTCTCTTATCACAGCACTTTCTTTGTCTGGATTTAATTGTGATAATTTTGTCTTTTTTGGTTTTATTCCACACAAAAAAGGCAAAGAAACAATGTTGAAAGAAATTATAGATAACAAAAGAACAAGTGTATTTTTTGAGTCTACTCATAGGATTATAAAAACACTTGAAAGATTAAAGTTATTAGGTATTGAAATGAATAGAAAAATAGTATTAGCTCGTGAACTTACAAAAAAATTTGAGACCGTTTACAGGGGAAATATTGAAAAAATATTAAATGATTTAAAAAGTGGGGTAAGTAAGGGAGAGTTTGTGGTAATAATTGATAAAAAATAATTTTTATAATAATGAGAAAAGATTCAAAACAACAAATAAAAAATATTTTTAAAGATTTCAATGTGAGAGTTTTGAATGTACAAAAACATCTTTTGGATATCAAAAAAAATATAGAAAAAAGAGAATATAAAGAAAAGTTAAAGAAGATAAAGAGTCAATAAAATTTATGACAAAAGAACAAGTATTACAGTATGATCAAAATAATTCAAATTTTGGTGAGTTAGACTCAGAAATAATTCCAACATCAGAGTCAGAAATGGAATATGAAAAAGAAGTGGAACAATTAATAAATTCAGAGATTCAAGATTCTGGAGAGTTGGCACGAGAAGCAGTTGTTATGGCAGATGAAATTATAAATAATAAATTTTCTACAGAAGAAGAAATAGAAATAGCACAACAATCTAAGAATAAAATAGTGTCTCTCGGGTTCTATTTAAAGAATGGGCTGAATAATTTAATTCGTTTGGGTATAATTGGTGGGGCATTATTTATGGGTCCTATGAGTGCATCAGGTAAATTAGATGATGAGAATTCAATGCCAAAAAATGCTCCACTTAAAGAGCATATATGTATTAGTGGTCCTAATAGTGATGTAAACCCAAATTATCAGGAAGAAAAGTTCTATTTAAATATTTCTGCACCCGCATGTTGGGATGAGACAAAATTAAAAAAAATACGTAGTCTTGGGGACGAGCAAAGGAATAAGTTATTGGAAATAATTTCCAAGGAAGAATATTTTAATAAATTAATTAAGGAGTATGGCTCTGTAGAGGAAGCTAAAAAAGAACTTAATTACAGAAAGTATCTTGTAAATAACTCAGATTTTACGTTGAAAGAATTTATAGTAACTCCAGACCTTACTAATGTTAATGGTGTTTTTATAAGGAATTTAGAGAAGAAATGTTTTGGTATATATATAGCCGATGATAAAGCTGTTCCAGAAGAGTATGTCCATTTATTTTCCGGTGGTAGGATTCCAAAAAATACAGAATCTATTTTACAAAAATCTTTTTTTTATAATAATGATTTAGATTCTAAATATTCAAAGAATTTTAGTTTAAAAAATTTAAAAGAATATTTTGGAAATACTAATGAAAGATATGCCAAGTTGCATGTTTTGAAATTAAGACTAGAAGAGTCGGGAATAAAAAAATATGAAGAAACTTTCACAAAAGAACACTATGATAAATTAGTTGAATTAGTTAAAAATTTTAATAAAGGTGAGCAAGTTCAATTAGATATTGATTCTATTATTGTATTAGAAACAACAAAAGGGTTTGGTTCTGATGAAGGATTTAAATGGTTAAAGATCATATTTGATGAAATTGCTATGAATGGTTCAGATATTAATAATGACTCAACAAATGAATCTCAAATTAACAAGAATATTACATAAAATATTGAAATTTAAAATATTATGAATAAAAAACAAGATAATAATATCGAAATAAAAAATATATATAAGCATGAAAGAGTCCTTATTTAAAAATGAAACATTCTCTGAATATAAAAAAGAAAAGTCAGAACAAGACACTATTTCTGAATTAATGAATTCAGAAATAGAAGATTCTATAGAAACTGCAAAAATAACAATTGATATTGCAAGAAGTATTGCGAGTGATGAGTATGCTACAGAACAAGAAAAAGAAAAAACGTCTAGATTATTGTCAAAGATTGTTTCAATTGGTTTTCTTTTAAAATCTAAATTAGATAATTTAATACGAATGGGACTGATAAGTGGAACACTACTTATGAATCCAATAATGCTTTTAGCAAAAAATGCAGATTCAAGTGATGCTCAACTAGATAAGGTTCAGGATACGGAATTAACTATAGGAAATTATATATTAGATCCTAACAAGTGTTTTAGTGATAAAGATAGAATACTTTTTGAAAATAATGATGTCAAGACAGCTGTTTCTATGAGAAATGCAAGAATATTGGAAGAGTGTTTGTATTTTATAAATAGTCAGTTAATGTATCTTACTAAATATGATGATGATCCAAATATGATTAAGGATAGAAGTGATGAAATGACTAGTTTTATAAGTGATCTTAGAAATGCAAGTCAAGTGATTCTAGGTAGCGAGATGAATAATAATATATTGGATTTTTCGAATATTCCAAAAATTAAAGAAGTATTGATAGCTATTGGTCTTGAAGAAGACGCTGCGAATCTTATCACAGAAGAACAAATTTCAGAGTTAAATCTAGGTGAATTTTATAAGGATAATGATGTAGAAAAGAAAAAATTAATAGATAATATAAATAGTTCTGTATATTTTGAAAGATTAAAAAAAGAAGGTTATACAGAGAGGAATGTCTTAAAGGAAAAACAAAAAAGACTTAATAATACAGTGATTGGTGATTATGATATAAAGATTTATGTAGATGATAGATGGGTTGGTGAATTTAAAAGGACTTTTTTTGATGATGAATTTGCTATATTTCTAAAGCCTGGGGTAAAATATAATTATATCCACGAAGGTGCACATCAATCAACTGTTTCAGGAATTTCAAAGAAAGTAAAAGATATATTTAAAGAATGCTTTTATTTTAATCCAAAGTTTTTTCCAAAAAGCGTTGAAGAGTTTGGAGAAAAAGTTGTAAAAGAATATGCTTGTATGCCTGAGGAAATGTATGCAAGAAAAAAAGTGCTTGATATTGAAATGGAAGATTTAGATATAAAAAAATATGATGAAGAATTTATAGAAAAACATTATAATAAATTATTAAAATATTATAAAGAAGGTAAATTATCAAAAGATGCGGAACAATTTCTTAAGATAATAAAGGGTGTTATAGATGGTTCGGAAGAAGGATTTAAATGGTTGAAAATAATATTTGATGAGATTGCAATGAATGATTTAGATATTAATAATGACTCAACAAATGAATCTCAAATTAACAAGAATATTACATAAAATATTGAAATTTAAAATATTATGAATAAAAAACAAGAAAAAATCTATATAACAACTCCAATATATTATGTGAATGATCTTCCGCATATTGGTCATGCTTATACAACAATTGTTGCAGATGTTTTGGCGCGATATTATAGAGACAAAATAGGAAATGACAATGTATATTTTCTTACGGGTACTGATGAGCATGGCGCAAAAATTGCTGAAGCCTCAAAAGAAAAAAATATTAGTCCACAAGAGTTTACTGATATGATAAGTCAGGAATTTGTAAATGCTTGGAAAAATTTGGATATTTCAAATAATGATTTTATTAGAACTACATCGAATAAACACAAGGAAACGGTTGTAAAAATTTTAGAAAAATTAAAAATAGCAAAAACACCACTTGGTAATGATGTTTTGTATGAATCTGATTATGAGGGATTGTATTGTGTTGGTTGTGAAAAATTTTTAAATTCTAGTGATTTGGTAGATGGTGCATGTCCATATCACAAAAATCCACCACAATTACTCAAAGAAAAAAATTGGTTTTTTAGATTGTCGGATTTTTTGCCTATTATAAAAGAAAAAATAGAGAGTGATGAACTTGAAATTTATCCAAAAACAAGAAAAAACGAAGTTTTGGGGCTCATTGATAAACAAGATTTACCAGATTTTTCTATTTCAAGATCTAAAAAATCTGTACCTTGGGGAATTGATTTGCCATGGGATGAAGATCAAAAATGTTATGTTTGGGTGGATGCACTTTCAAATTATATTACAGCGCTTGGTTATCCTGATGAAGAAAATTTTAAAAAGTTTTGGCCTGCAGATATTCAGCTTATGGCTCTTGATATTTTGAAATTTCATGCAATTTTTTGGCCAGCAATACTTTTGGCACTCGATTTACCACTTCCAAAAAAATTAGCAATTCATGGATTTTTTACTATAAACGGACAAAAAATGTCTAAGTCACTTGGTAATGTAATAAATCCAAATGAACTAGTAGAAAAATATGGAGCAGACGCTACAAAATATTTAATTTTGTCTCAGTTTGGATTTGGATCAGAATCAGATATAAATGTCTCTGAGTTTCCTGCAAAATATAATGCTGACTTAGTAAATGGACTTGGAAATTTGGTAAATAGAACTACAAAAATGATAGAGGGTTATTTGGATGGTAAAATTGATATAGAATTTAAAAAAGAAAGTATAGTAGAAAATGTGGGAGAACAGATAGAAAAGTTAAATTTCAGAGATGCTTTATTAAAAATTTGGCAGGTTATTCAAAAAGTTAATGGACTTATAGATATTAAAAAGCCATGGGAATTGTTTAAACAAGAAGAAAAACAAGAAGAATTAAAAATTGAATTACAAGCAATTGTTATTAGTTTGTATAATGTTGCAGTTTCTTTGAAACCATTCATGCCGCAAAAATCTGAAGAAATTATAAAAATATTAACGGCCCAAAAAATTGTAAAACCAGAAATTCCAATTTTTCCAAGAATGAATTAATAAACAAGTTATAAAGTACCAAGTGAAAAGTTAAAAAAATTTTTATAACTTAGTACTTTTTGACTTTAAACTTAAAATATATGAATTATTTAGATATCATATTTATAGCCATAGCACTATGTTTTGTATTTAGTGGTTATAGAAAAGGACTTGTAAAATCTGTTGGTGGAATTTTGGGACTTTTTGTTGGAGCTTATTTTGCAGGGCTTTTTTATCCAACGGTTTCATCTTTTATTCAAGGAGTAGCTAGTTTCCTAAGCCAATTTGAATCTGACATTATAAGCTTTTTATTAGTATTTATAATTACAAATAGACTTTTTGCGCTTGTTGTTGTTATAGTTGATAAAATAGTCAATATTCCTATAATAAGCTTTATAAATAGAGTTTTTGGGGCTATTTTCGGATTGTTTGGATCAGTTATATTGGTAGCTCTTGTTACCATGGTTTTGGCAAATATTGGAAGTAGTTTGGGAGACAAAAATCCAGTACTAAATTCAAAATTAATTCCCCATATAGATTATGCAATAAAAGTAGTACAACCATTTTTACCAAGTAATTTTGAAAGTGTAAAAGATATTGTATCCAACAATGCGAATAATTTGAGAAATATGGTAGATGAAAAACCAAATGTAAATGTTGATGATATGACTCTTGATGAACTCATTGATTATTTAAATTCTGATAACAAAGTTCCTCAGAGTGTAATAGAAAAAATAAAAGAAAATGAATTCAAAAATCAAAAAAATATAACAGCTGAGATGATAAAAGAAAAGTTTAATGAATATCTAAATAATGTAAAAGAGGAATAAATTATGCTTATAGATACACATGCACATTTAAATTTTGAAGCATACAACAAGGACAGAGAAGATGTTATAAAAAGATGTTTGGATTATTCCATGGCTGTTATAAATGTAGGAGCTCAATTTGAAACTTCCAAAAAAGCAGTTGAAATTTCTAAATATGATAACTTTTATAATACTATAGGACTTCACCCTATTCATGTTTTTGATGAAAAATTTGACATAAAAGTTTATCAAAAACTTATCACAAATAGAACTGTTGGAATAGGGGAGACAGGTTTTGATTATTTTCATTCTGATTCAAGTGGAGAAAATAATATTCCCGTAACACAAAAAATAATTGATAAACAAAGAGAGGTTTTTATAAAACATATACAACTTGCGAAAGAAAATGATTTACCGCTTATCTGTCATGGTAGAAATTCAAAAAATGATTTCAAGCTTCAAACTGTATATTTTGATATTTTAAAAACACTTGAAAATCAAAATTATACAAGAGGAGTTGTTCATTGTTTTGGAGGATCGCTAACTGAAGCTCTTAGTATTGTTGATAGTGGAATGTATATTGGTTTTACAGGTATTATTACTTTTCCAAATGCTGATAAATTAAGAGTTATTGCAAAAGAAATTCCACTTGATAAAATACTTATTGAGACAGATTCTCCATATTTAGCTCCTCAAAAATACAGAGGAGAAAGAAATGAGCCAATTTATGTAGAAGAAGTAGCTAGTGTAATATCTGATTTAAAGGGTGTAAGTATGGAAGATGTAATAGAAAGTACATGGCAGAATGCTAAAATATTATTTAATTTAAAATAAATTTTATGTTTTATAAAAATATAATAAAAGACATGTTGTCAGTAGATGAAAGAAAGGAGCATGAATTTTCAATAGGAATTGGTTATATAAAATTTGGTTTTATTATTTTTAATACAATTTCAGTAATTTTAATTTTTTTAAATTATAAGTTATCTATTTTGAGTTTTGCTTTTACAATATTTTATTTTTTGTTTTATTTGAAAATATCTAATATTTACGTTTTTACAAATAAAAGAATTTTAATACATAAAGGTTGGCTTTCTACAAATATGATAAGTGTTGAATATGATAAGATAACAGATGTAAGAGTTCAGGAGAATTTTATTTATAAAATTTTGACAAAAACTGGTAATCTTTTAATAAATACAGCTAGTACATCAGATACTGAAATAATTTTGTTGCATGTTGAAAATCCTTATAATTTAAAGAAAATTTTAGATAGCTTAATCCATAATAAAAAACAATAAAAATATGTTTATAAATTATTTAATTTTAATATTACTTATTATTCTTATAGTAATGATTTATATATTACTAAAAGACAAAGATGAAAAAAAAGATGATCAATCTTTTTTAATGCTTCAAAATCAATTAAGTGAAATGAACAAAACTCTTGATATAAAGCTCAATGACTCAAATCAGATGGTGCATTCAAAAATGACAGAAAGCTTGAATATTGTAAAAAATGTAACAGAAAGTCTCACAAAACTTGATGAGACAAATAAACAAGTAATGGGATTTGCACAGCAACTTCAGTCACTTGAAAATATTTTGAAAAATCCAAAACAGCGTGGAATTCTCGGTGAGTATTATTTAGAGACAGTACTTAAAAATGTACTTCCTCCAAATAGTTTTCAAATGCAATATAAATTTAATAATGGTGATATAGTAGATGCTGTCGTATTTTCAAAAGAAGGAATTATTCCAATTGATTCAAAATTTTCACTAGAAAATTATAATAAAATATTAGATGCTAGAGAAGATGGGGAAAAAGAAAATTTGGAAAAACAATTCAAACAAGACTTGAAAAATAGAATTGATGAAACAAGTAAATATATTAGACCAAAAGAAAAAACAATGGAGTTTGCTTTTATGTTTATTCCATCTGAAGCAATTTATTATGACTTACTTGTAAATAAAGTTGGTGCTGTGAAGGTAAATACAAGAGATTTGATTGAGTATGCATTTAGAGAAAGAAAAGTAATAATTGTATCGCCTACTACATTTTTGGCATATTTACAAACTGTAATGCAAGGACTTCGTGCCTTGAAAATAGAGGATTCAATAAAAGATATTTTAAAACATGTTTCAAACCTTCAAAATCATATAATAAGTTATGAGGAATATCTCAAAAAATTAGGAAATAATCTTGGTACAACAGTAAATATGTATAATAGTGCTTATAAAGAATTTGCAAAAATAGATAAAGATGTTATAAAAATCACAGGCAAGGATACAAAAATAGAACCAGAACTTATTGATAAACCAAAGGCAATTGATGAAATTTAAGTTTTAGAATATATAAATATTTTAATAAAATAGGAAGCCGGATCATATGATCCGGCTTTTTGGTTTTAAATAGATTAATATTGCCTGCCTGATTTTAGGCATAGTTCACATGGTACCGCATCACCAGCGACCATTGCTGTTCCTGTATTGTTACACACAGGACACATTTCTCCGTCTTTGAGTAATTCGTAATCATCGAAGAAATTATCATTGTCGTTTGATTCAAACTCTTCTTTGACTTCCGCTTTGTTTGACTCATGGAATAGCACTCGGAGCTCTTCTTCTGTGTATCCTTTTGGCAGGGCCATTGGTTCTCCGAATAAAACGAAGAAGTACTCTGTGATTTTTCCGTTTTCCTCAGTATCATATACAGCATTATGTTCATATGCTGCATTAATGATATCACATGTAGTCATCTCGCAGCTGTGGTTTACTACGAGGTAGTTTTTTACCATACCAACAAGATTGGCATGGCATGGAAAACGATCTGATGAGATAACAATTGGGCATTCACACATAAGATCCTCCTTCGTGTGATTAAGATTTTGTCGGAAATTAGGATAAGCTTTGGAGTTTTTTTAGATAAAAAATCTAAAGTTCACTGTTCCATTTACTTGTTAAACTTTTTTCTGTATGAAGACTGGGATTGTTATCGTCATCCCCAAAAGCGACGAGAACTTTGCCATCTTGATTTATAGCGTTATTTTTTTCACCAAAGTTTATAATTTCTGTTGCAGAAATATCACCGTTTTCAAGAATAACATAGTTTTTAGGTTTTCCACTTGGGTATGGATTTGGTTTTGTTTTCATAAGATCCTCCTTTGTGTGATTAAGATTTTGCTGGAAATGTTCCTAATAAAATACATGATGTACATACATCTCCGTTTGGAAGATATCCGATATTGAAACATATTGGGCAGATCTTAATACCTTCTTCAGAAAGGCGATTTGTTTCAGGGCATCCATTCGGACATGGTTTTGAAGTAGTAGCATAGCGCCCTTTTAATAACTCTGTTCCAGTTCCGTTGCATAAATTACATATCCCCCCTATCTGTTTAAATGGTTTTGACTCTCGTTTTTTGTCTCTTGAAGTATCCATGAAAGCTAAATCAAAAACAAATATTATGGACATGTTGTTGAAATTAGGATTTTTGCGAGAATCGACCTTTGCTATTTCGAATTTTTTTCCAGGAAATTGTAATAATTCTAATTTTTGACCAGCAACTTTAGGAGAAAATGATCCTTCGATTTCAATAGGTTTTCCCTCGTGATTTTGCGGAGAAAAATCCTGATTATTAATAATCATTTGTACAACTAACCATTTACTCATTTCTACCTCCAGTAGATTATATAGTATTTGCTTGTATATTAGTGATAATTTTTGATATTGTCAATTCTATTTTTTAAAACAAAAAACCTTAGGTGATCTAAGGTTTTTTATGTAATATATTTTATATATTATTTTTTGATATCACGCCATCTGTTTGCAGCTTTTACTCTGGCGAGTTCTTTTTCTATATAAGCTTGAACCCCAGCAAAGTCTACATCATCTTTGTTTTCGATTTCTTTTTTGACTTCTTCAGCTCTTTTTTTGGCACGTTCAATATCTATTTCTTTTGCTAGTTCTGCTGTATCAGCGAGCATTATTACTTTATCTCTTTGTACTTCTATAAAACCACTTGAAACCGCAAATACCTCTATTTCTCCATTTTCTTTTTTTATCTCAGCAACTCCAGGAACAAGTATTCCAACAAGTGGTATATGACGAGGCAAGATTGTAATAATGCCTTTTTTTGTAGGTACTGTAATACTCTTTATTGTTTCTTTCAAAACAACTCTTTCTGGAGTAACTATTTCAAATTTTATTAAACTCATATTTTTTTGTCCCGCTTTGCGGGGTTATTTAAGAAACTTTGTTCTTTTTTGCTGATTCTATAACTTGTTCAATATCACCCCTCATATAAAATTCACTTTCATTTATGTCATCATATTTACCATCAAGTATTTCTCTGAATCCTTTTATTGTATCAGATAATTTTACATATTGACCAGTGTGTCCAGTAAATGCCTCAGCTGTAAAAAATGGTTGTGAAAGGAATTTTTGTACTTTTCTTGCACGAAGTACTGTAAGCTTGTCTTCATCTGATAATTCATCCATACCCAAAATTGCAATAATATCTTGCAAGTCTTTGTATCTTTGTAAAACTTTTTGTACACCACGAGCTACATCATAATGTTCTTGTCCAATAATTTGAGGATCAAGTATGATAGAGGATGAGTCAAGTGGATCTACAGCAGGATAAATAGCAAGTTCTGATAAACTACGTGACAATACTACAGTTGAATCCAAATGAGAAAATGTAGTAGCAGGAGCAGGATCTGTAAGATCGTCAGCTGGAACATAAACAGCCTGAATTGAAGTGATAGAACCTTTGTTTGTGGATGTAATACGTTCTTGTAATTCTCCCATTTCTGTAGCAAGTGTTGGTTGATATCCTACAGCACTAGGCATACGACCAAGCAATGTAGATACTTCTGACCCAGCTTGTGTAAAACGGAAAATATTATCTATAAAAAGAAGTACATCTTGATTCTTTTCATCTCTAAAATATTCAGCAATAGATAGTCCTGTTAGAGCTACTCTTGCACGAGCTCCTGGTGGTTCATTCATTTGTCCAAATACCATAGCTACTTTGTCTATAACACCACTATCTTTCATTTCATGATATAAATCATTTCCTTCACGGCTTCTTTCTCCAACACCAGCAAAAACAGAGTATCCGCCATGTTGTGATGCTATATTATGGATAAGCTCCATAATAACAACTGTTTTTCCAACACCAGCACCACCAAACATTCCTACTTTTCCACCTCTTACAATAGGACAAATTAGATCAATTACTTTTATTCCAGTTTCAAGAATTTCAGCTTTTGTAGATTGTTCTACAAACTCAGGAGCATGTCTATGAATAGGATATTTTTTTGTTGTTTTTGGATATGGTTTGCCATCGATAACTTCTCCAGTAACGTTAAACATTCTCCCTAAAGTTTCTTCACCAACAGGAGTTGAAATTGGCAATTCTGTGTTTATAACTTTATCACCACGTTTAAGTCCATCAGTTGAGGTCATAGCAATAGTTCTTACAATTCCAGATCCAATGTGCTGTTGAACTTCTAATACTATTTTTTTGCCATCTTTTTCTATTTCTAAAGCAGTATAAATATCTGGAGCATCACCATCAAACTGTACATCTATAACAGCTCCTATAATTTGTTTTATTATTCCATTTTTATTGTCTGTTGTCATATAAATTTAAATTATTATTATTTAAAATATTTTGATATTAATTATTTCAAAGCATTTGCTCCAGCACTTATTTCTGCAATTTCAGAAGTAATACTAGCTTGTCTTGCTTTGTTGTAAAACAATGTTAATTCATTTATCAAATCATTTGCAGCAGTTGTTGCATTGTGCATTGCACTCATTCTAGCGCTATGTTCAGATGCGTTTGATTCAAGTAGTGCCTGATATAATTGTATTTCTATAAGTCTTGGCAACATTTCATTTAGAACTTCTTCTTCGTTTGGTTCAAAAACATAGTCAAATCTCGTATTTTTTAGAAGTTGATCTTGTGATTTTACTTCTAAATATTTATCTTCTTTTTCTTTTATAAAATCTTTGTTTGTTTTTAATCTTGTGTCATCTCCTACAATTCCCAAATACCCATCCTGTGTATGTATATCAATAGGTATTATTTGTTTGACTCTTGGTAATTGTGTTACTGCATTTATAAAATCAGTATATGCTACAAATATTTTATCATATTTTTGATTTTTGAAATCATCTATTATCATTTTTGCGATAGATCTTACTTCTGATATTTGTGATGAGGCATCTTGTTTTTCAAATTCGGCTGTTATTTCATATCCTAATTTGTAAACTCTAGAACCTTTTTTCCCAAGTAATATAAAGTCTACGTTTTCTGATTTTAATTCATCATAACTTTTTATTGTTTCAATTGCTTTTTTTATTATATTTGTATTCAAACTTCCACATAAACCTCTATTTGCTGTTATAAGTACTATACAAATTTTTTCTGTCTTGTTTGTATTCGTAAGAAGTGGATGTTTTATATAGTCATTATTTTTTGATCCTGCAATATTCAAAACTGTAAGCCAACTTATATTAGCATATGTTCTTGTCTTAAGAACTGCTTCAGTACATTTACGCATTTTACTAGCAGCCACCATTTCCATAGCTTTGGTAATTTTGCCAGTATTTTTTACTGATTTAATTCTGCTTTTTATTTCTTTTGTCTTTGCCATATATTTAGCCTTCAGCTTTCAGGTTTTAGCTTTCAGGGATTATATTGTTTTTTTATATTCTTCTACTACTTTTTTGATTTTTTCTTGTATCGCATCACTGAAATCCTTTGTTTCTTTTATTTCTTTTGTTAATTCTTTTGCACTAATATCTAAATATTCATAAAGTCCTTTTTCAAAACTTCTAATATTTTCTACATCTACATCATCTAGCAATCCATTTGTAAGAGCAAAGAAGGATATAACCTGTTTTCCTACTTGAATAGGGGAGTATTGTTCTTGTTTAAATATTTCCATAAGTCTTTTACCTCTTTCAAGTTTTATTTTTGTATCTTCATCAAGATCTGAACCAAATTGAGCAAAAGCAGCTAATTCTCTAAATTGAGCTGCTTCTAATTTCAATTTACCAGCAACCTTTTTCATAGATTTTATTTGAGCAGATGATCCTACACGAGAAACTGAAAGTCCTGAATTAATAGCCGGTCTTTGACCTTGATTAAATAAATCTGTTTCAAGGAAAATCTGTCCATCAGTAATTGATATAACATTTGTAGGAATATAGGCAGATACATCTCCTGCTTGTGTTTCAATAATAGGAAGTGCAGTGATAGATCCACCACCATTTTCTTGACTTAATTTACAAGCTCTTTCAAGTAATCTTGAATGTAGATAAAAAACATCTCCAGGATATGCTTCTCTTCCTGGTGGTCTTCTAAGAAGTAGAGATATTTCACGATATGATACGGCATGTTTTGATAAATCATCATATATTACCAACACATCTTCACCTTTTTCTAAGAAATATTCTGCCATAGCACAACCTGAATAAGGTGCTATATATAGAAGTGATGCAGGATCAGATGCGCTGGCTAGAACTACGGTAGTATAATCCATAGCTCCTGATTTTTCTAATTTTTCCATTATTCCTGCAATTTTTGATTCTTTTTGACCGATAGCTACATATATACATTTTACATTTTCACCTTTTTGATTGATTATAGTATCAATTGCTATAGCTGTTTTTCCTGTTTGTCTATCGCCAATTATAAGTTCTCTCTGTCCACGTCCTATTGGTATAATAGAGTCAATTGATTTTATACCCGTCTGAATTGGTTCATTTACTGATTCTCTTGCCATAACTCCAGGAGCAACTTTTTCTATTGGGTAATATTTTTCAGTTTCTATTTCTCCTTTACCATCAATAGGTTCTCCAAGTGAATTTAGAACACGGCCAATTATTTTGTCACTTACTGGTACTGATAATATTTTTCTCAAACACTTTACTTTGTCACCTTCTTTTATTGTTTTGTAATCACCAAGCACAATAATACCAACTTCTCCGTCTTCTAGATTTAGTACTACGCCATTTACTTTGACGTTTTTTTCATTTTCAAATTCTACCATTTCACTCATCATAGCATCATCAAGTCCAGATACTTTTGCAATACCATCTCCAATTTCTATTACACGTCCGACAATTTCTTCTTTTGCATTTGATTTGTGATCAGAAATTTGTTTTTTTAATTGCTCTACAATAAAGTCTTTGTTTATTTGCATATATTTTATTTTTCAGTAATTATCTTTTGTGATAATACTTATTATTTACTAATATTATTTTTTAAATTATTAATTTTCGTTTTAAAACTATTGTCCAATATTCTGTCTCCATATTTTATTATTGCTCCAGATATCAAACTTTTATTTATTTTATTTTCAAACTCTATTTTTTTTGCACCAGTTTTTTTTGCTATAAATGTCTCTATATGAGAGAGGACTTCTTTAGTAATAGGATTTGCTGTTTCCACTTCAACATTTACTATATTATTTTCACTATTATATATACTTATAAAATTTTCTATTATTTTATTTTGGTTTTTTATTTGATTTTTTTTGATGAGTAATTTTGTAAATTTTTCTATTTCAACTTTAATATCATCAGGAGATTTGTCCTTTGTAATTTCAAATAATAATTGAGAATATTTTTTTGGGCCTACTTTCATATTATTTTATATCAAGAGATTTTTTTATAATTTCCATATCTTTTTTGTCATCTATTTTTTCTTCCAATATCTTTTTTAAAGATTCTGCAATAAGCTCTGCTGTCTGTGTTTTTATTTCTTTTATTGCTTTGTTTTTTTCAAGCTCTATATCTTCTTTTTCTTTTTTGACTATATCTTTTAATTCTTCTTTTGTTTTCAAAACTATTGCTTCTCTTTTATCTTCACCAGCTTTTGTAGCACGTTCTATTATTTCTTTTGCTGATTTTTTTGCTTCTGATGTAGCACGTTCTATTATTTCTTTTTCTTCATTTTCAATGCTCAATAATTTTTGTCCAGCTTTTTCTGCATCTTCTAATCCTTTTTCAATTTTATCTTTTCTTTCATCTAAAAACTTTAGTATTGGTTTGTATGCAAATTTATACAAAACAAAAAAGAATATTGCAAAGTTTATAAATTGAGCTATGAGTATTTTTAGATCCAGTCCTAATACATTGAATAATTTCATATTTTTATTTATCTCGCTTAGCGGGATTGTTTAATTTATTTATTTAAAAAACAAAGATATTCTGCTCTTTTTTACAAAGAAGAGCAGAATGAGCTCTGGTTTTTAAGATGCAAATAATATAAGTAGTGCTACTACCAAACCATATATACCAGTTGACTCTGTAACTGCCATACTTGCAAACATGAATGGTATTATTTTGTTACTTGCTTCTGGGTTTCTACCAATAGCTGATAATGCTTGACCCCCAATAAAACCTTCACCAATAGCAGGACCAATAGCTGCGAGTCCTATTGCAAGTCCAGCACCTATAAATTTTGCTGCTTCTGCGTCCATATTTTTTTATCCTTATGCCGTATTTCAGGCTTAATTATTAAATATATAAATTATTTTTGTTAATTTTGTTCTGCTAACTCTTCTTCACCAGTATCTCCAGCCATTTTTATAAATATCAAAGTTAATATTGAAAATACAAATGCCTGTACAATAGCTGTGAGTAATCCTAAAAATTGCATTGGAAGTGGTGCTATGAAAGGTGCTAGAAATAGAAAAACAGCGCCCAGTACTTCACCAGCAAAAATATTTCCAAATAAACGAAAAGACAAGGAAACTATCTTTGCTAATTCTCCTACAACGTCCATAAGTCCAAGAAATAAATCTAACAATCCTTGAGCTAATATTCCAGGTTTGAATTTTCCTTTAAACAATTCAAGGAAGAAATTTTTTATTCCAATTACATTAATAAATTTGAAGATGTATCCAAAAGGACCAAATGCTATTATAGCTACTATTTGGGTTGTTATTACAGATATTATTGTCATTACAAAAACTAAACTATAATCAGCTATAATTGCTCTAAACAAAGGAACCATTCCACCAGCTGTTTTTATTGTTATTGCGGATTGTCCTGGGATAAATGTGGCCATATTTGCCATAAGTATAAAAAGAAACAAAGTAAAAACCAATGGAAATATCTTTTTTGATTTTTTTTCATTTCCCATTACGCTTTCTACGAGTGAATAAGCTCCCTCTATAAGTATCTCAAATGCATTTTGTAATCTTCCTGGTACTTGTTTTAGAGAAAATCTTATTATAAGAGTTGTTATCATTATAAATAGAGAGAGTACAACAGCCCATAAGAATGAGTTTGTAATAGGAAGTGCTCCTATATAAAATAATATTTGTGGTGAAAGTGATATGCTTTCCATATATTAAAGTTTATTTTCATCATTTTTTATAACTTCTTCGTCTTTTTTATTTTCTGGATTTGGATATATTGTATTAAATTCTTTTATTAATTTTTTTATTCTTCCAAACATCAAAATATTTGTTACTATAAAAGCTACAACTACGCTACTTATCATAAATAATGGTTTTGTATGAAATATTTTATCTAATATAAACCCTATTATAAGAAAAACTATAAGTGGTCCAAGAATTGATGATGCATTATACGTAATCATTCCAAGTGCTAGTTCTTTCATGCTACTTGGTTTTTTTAATAATCTCTCTTTTGCTAATTTATTTTTCATTTTTGAAAATTGATATAAAAAAAATGTATTTCCGAAATACGCAACAATTATACACTTAATTGATTCTTGGGTCAAGGGTATAAAAATTTTGATTTTTAATTAATTTGCCTATTCTAGTATTTGTATATACAATATACTTTTCAAACAATAAAAATTAAAAAATATATAAAAAGTGGAGGAACAATGAATTCGGATTTTGGAAGAATTTTTTACACTCTTGGTTTTTGTGGAATCGAGAAACAGCATCTTTCTATTAATAAAGTTTTGGATCTCAAATATTTATTTATCCCTCATAGTGGAGATAAATGTATTATTGGAGGTGTAGAAACTATATCTTTAAAAACAATAGAAAACGCAGTTACTTGTATAGAAATAGATCTTTCTATGCATCACAATCAGGCATTTAAATGTCTGAGGTGTGTTCCTGGAGATGTTATTTCTGGTCCACCAAAATGGTCTTTGGTTATTCATTATGATACATTAATATCTGGAAGTATTGTTTTTTTTCATAAAAATGACGCCGAAAGTATTGACATTAACATGTTTATTGATGAGCTTATTTTTGATTTTTCAAAAAGAGGTTATCATATCAATAATAATCTTATAGAGAATATTTATAGGGATAAGGATTTTATAAACAAAATAATTCAATTTCCTGTATTTTGTTTTCATTATAAACATGCAACTATAATGAGTAGAGTCGAGAATGTACTTATATCAAAAGAGAGAAATGGTGAAGAATATTTTCTCAATATCAATTTTACTATCAGTACAAATATGAATCTGAAGAGCATTAGAAAGTCTTTAACAACAATTTCTAGTGATTGGGAAATACTTTCTAGTCATGGCTCAGGTACAAAATTATACTCAGGAGAAATGTTTATGGACTAAATCTATAGAACAATATATGAGCAGCTCTTTTTTAAGGGCTGTTCTTTTTTATAAAAAAAGGTGAGGCACCGAAGTGCCTCTTAAGATTGTGTTGGATTTTTACCCAAAGATTTCAAAGCCAATTTTAATAGCTTGAAATTCGTCGGGAAATAATGCAATATCGTTAATATTGAATATTCCATCCTTGTCTTCTTTTGTGGAGACCCTGATATTATCATTGCTTGTGATAATCTCAAATCCAGCACTAGAAAATCCTGGAATGTGAGCACAGATCTCATCTGAGTCTAGGAGTATTCCGTAAGTTGTTACATTTTTGTCCTGATATAGGACTGTGAGACAAGATTCTTTTAGCCAGAAAATTTCATTCAGATAGTTTACTGTTTTTGTCCCAAGCTCTTCCTGGATTTCCCTTAGGAGAGCAACAAGACTAGCTTCTTCCGAATTGTTTTCTAGGCTTTTTAAAACCTCATCTATTTTAGTTAAGACATTACTGTTTCCGTTTAGTGCTGGAATAAGTTTTTCTCCCAGTTCTCTGCGAATTGTAAGTACCAAACCTTTTGTTTTTCCATCACTTTCCATGTCTATCTTGCCATGAGCCGTGACTTGACATAATCCAACGAAGGATTGCGTCTTTAGTCCGGTTTCTGGCTCATAGGTATATTTGCCCCTTCTTGTTAGGAGGCAATGCGTTGTATTTTTCCAACGGAAAAATACAAGTAATCCGACTGACTTTTTCTTTGTCATTATTCCTCCATTATTTAGTTTGACGTAATTTTATATATTACGATTTTTAAAGCAATATGTCAATCTCATATTTTGACTGGTAAGTTCAAAAGGGCTAAAATGAGAATGTAATATAATTGTTAGAAAAGCGATTATGAAGTATAAAAAAGAATATTTTGTTTATATTATGGCAAGTGTAACTAGTGTTTTGTATGTTGGAGTTACAAATAATATTTACAGAAGGGTGCTGGATCACAAATCAGGATTTATAGATAGTTTTCAAAAAAATATAAATGTAAAAAATTGGTCTATTATGAAAGTGGAGATAATATACGTATAATGATTGATAGAGAAAAACAAATAAAAAAATGGAGAAGGGAAAAGAAAATAAATTTGATAAATATAAATAATCCAAGTTGGAAAGATTTGAGTGAAGATTGGTATAATTAGTGTGGTCATTTCGACCGATCCCGCATAGCGGGAGAGCGGAGAAATCTCGTGGTTATTAAATTAAATTTCAACTTCGAGACTTCTCCACTTCGGTCGAAGTGACTGCAGAAATGCGAGACTTCTCCACTTCGTCAAGCTAAGCTTGACTTCGGTCGAAGTGACATCTAACTTTGTTTGAGGTGACTAATAAAATTGAACCATAAATATTTTTTTAGTGTTTGTTTATTATTAATAATTTATAAAAATTTATGGAAGAAGAGAGATTACAAAAAATAGAAGAACATAAAGATTATTTAAAAAACAATCAGATCATTATTATTCTTGTTCTTATTGCAATAATAATTGTTGTTAGTTTAGTTTTTATTAGACAAATTTTATATGTAAAGTCAATAAATACTGATTTACAAAATAAGAACACAGATTTAGAAAATAAAATTATGTCTCTAGATAAGCAAATTCAATCCGAAAAAGATACATATGAAAATATTTTAAAAGAGCAGACACAAAAAGATATTGATGAAAGAAACAATATAGTATCGTCCAAGATGACTGGTTGGAATACTTATTATGATGCGAAAAATAATTATACAATTAAATATCCAAATAATTGGATTAGTATGAAAGATACAAGTGATTGGATAGTATATTTTTTGAATGAAAATGTAGGGGCCCCACTTGAAATGAGTTCAAATGGAATTTTTGTCGTTGTAAGTGCTAATGTAAATTCAGATAATTTAACTTTGTCCGATTGGATATCAAGAGAAAAAATATCTAAAGGAACAGAAATTTTAAGCTCAGAAAATATAAATATCAATGGCATAGAAGCTATTCAAAGAATAAAAGATGCAACACAAGTTGAAGATACAAGTGGGTTATATAGCATACATACTTATTTTTTAAAGGATAATACGATTTATTCCATTGTTGGGATGTCTTCTGATAAAGAGGGTTTGAATAAAAATATAGAAGAATATAAATATATGGTTAATAGTTTTGACTTTGTAAAATAAATTAATAATAATGATAAATTCTGATATAAAATTAAATCCAGAGCAAAAAGAAGCAATAAGCTATGGTGAAGGACCACTTTTAATAGTAGCAGGAGCAGGAACTGGAAAAACAACTGTACTTACACAGCGCGTTTTTCATTTGTTAAAAAATAAAAAATTGACTCCAGATAATATTTTGGCGCTTACTTTTACAGAAAAAGCGGCAATGGAAATGGAGGAGCGAATTGATAGAGCTCTTCCTTATGGATACTCAGATTTGTATGTTATGACTTTTCATAGTTTTTGTCAGAAAATCTTGGAAGACAATGGAATTGATATTGGTATTCCTAGTAATTTCAAAGTTTTAGATGAAGTAGGAATTTGGATGCTTATTAGGAAAAATTTAGATAAATTTGATCTTGATTATTACAAACCACTTGGAAATCCTACAAAATTTATAAAAGAATTGATAAAACATTTTTCTAGATGTAAAGATGAAATTATTAATCCTCAAGATTATTTGGACTATTCTGAAAAGATTAGGTTAAATCAAGACAGAAGAGCAAATGAAGAGATGGAATTAGAGACAAAAAGATTAGAAGAAATTGCAAATGCATACCACGTATATCAGCAAATACTTTTGGAAAATGAAGTACTAGATTTTGGAGATTTAATAAATTATTGTTTGAAACTTTTCAAAGAACGACCAAATATTTTGAAAAAATATAGAGATCAGTTTGAATATATATTGGTAGATGAATTTCAAGATACAAATTATGCTCAATATGAACTTATAAAATTATTATCTTACCCAAAAAATAATATTACAGTTGTGGGAGATGATGATCAAAGTATTTATGCATTTCGTGGAAGTTCTATGAATAATATTTTGGGATTCAAAAAAGATTATCCAAATACAAAAGAAATATTTCTTACAAAAAATTATAGATCAACTCAAAACATTTTGGATTTGTCATATTCTTTTATAAAACAAAACAATCCAAATAGACTAGAAGTAAGGCTTTCTGACGGAAAGAAAAAACTTAGTAAAAAATTAAAATCTTTGACAAATGATTTGGGGGAAATAGAGGTAATAAGAGCGCAGAGTGAAACAGATGAAGTAAGTGAGGTAATAAAAAAGATTTATGAAATTATGAAAAAGGAAAAAAATTTGACTTGGAGTGATTTTGCAATTTTGGTAAGGTCAAATTCTCAGGCAAAACCATTTACTATTGGACTTGAAGAAGCTCAAATTCCTTATGCTTTTTTGGCTTCTCGTGGACTTTATGAAAAAGAAATTGTAATGGATATTGTATCTTACTTAAAACTTTTGGATAATTATCATGAATCATCTGCAATGTGGAGAATATTGAATTTGAAGTTTTTGGATATCTCAAATTCTGACATTATAAATTTGTCTCATACTGCAAAGAAAAAAACACGATCACTTTATGAAATTGCAAAAAATTATCAAATGTATACAAGAGTTTCTCCAAATACTGAAAAATCTTTGCAAAAAATAGTTTCTTTGATAGAAAAACATAGCAAACTTTCTCTTGAGCAAAATGTTTGGAAAGTTGTTTGGGCTTTTCTAAATGATACTGGATATTTGAAGTGGCTTGAAACATTGAGCGAGGCAAAAAAACAAGAAACTTTCAATTATTTAAATCAGTTTTATAAAAAAATTCAATTGTTTGAAAAAGAATCTGATATTGCAAGAGCAAAAGACTTTTTGGAATTTTTTAATCTCGAAATAGAATCAGGTGAGAAGGGAAAACTTACAAATAATTTAGATGATGGGCCAGAATCTCTAAAAGTAATGACTGTTCATGGTGCAAAAGGACTTGAATTTCAATATGTTTTTATAGTTGGGCTTGTGGATAAAAGATTTCCAAGTACTGAAAGATCTGAGGTAATTCAAATTCCAGATGAACTTGTAAAAGAAATACTTCTTGATGGTGATATTCATCTTCAAGAAGAGAGAAGATTATTTTATGTCGCAATGACGAGAGCAAAAAAAGGATTGTATTTTACTTGGGCATTGGACTATGGTGGTTCAAGACTCAAAAAACCATCAATATTTTTGAAAGAATTAAATCTGATAAAATTAGAAGAAGATTTTGTAAAAGAAAATCCTGATATTATAGAAAATTTGAAATCAGAAGTATATGAAGATACAAGAAAAATTAGCAAAGAAGATTTGCAGAAATTATTACCAAAACAATATTCATTTTCTCAGGTAGCGGCATATGATAGCTGTCCTAGACAATATTATTATGCACATATTTTGAAAATTCCAACTTTGGGAAAACATGTTTTTAGTTATGGAAGATCTATGCATTTGGCACTTCAAAAGTTTTTTCAACTTGTAAAATCTCGACAAGACAAAAAACAAACAAGCTTGTTTGATAAAAGCGAAGAATATGATAATAAAAAATTACCAGTAACATTAGATGAGCTTTTGAAATTGTATGAAGAAAATTGGATAGATGATTGGTATGAAAACAAGGAAGACAAAAAAAAGTATAGAGAACAAGGAAGAAAAACTCTGCAAGAAATTTACAAAGATATAGAAAACAATCCTCCAAAAGTAAAATTTTTGGAAAAAGGTTTTAATGTTAGATTTTCAGATTATAGTTTCAAGGGAAATATTGATAGAGTGGATATTGTTAGTGGTGGAGTACAATTGGTAGATTACAAAACTGGAACTTCAAAACAAAAGTTGGGCATAGAAGACAAAAAACAACTTTTGATTTACCAGATAGCTTATGAAGAAGTTTTCAAAGAAAAAGTTAAAAATTTGAAATTTCATTATTTAAATGATAATACTGAAGTAGATTTTCTTGGAACTCCCAAAGAATTAGAAAAAGTAAAAGAAAAATTGGTAGATATAATAAAAAAAATAAACACTTGTGATTTCAAAGCAGACCCAGAAGAGCATAAGTGTGGTTATTGTGATTTTAGAGGTATTTGTGCTTTTAAAAAATAAATAATATATGTCACTTATTTCAATAAAAGATTTATTACCACAAAGTTTATCTAGAAATAGAATCAAGCCACAAATTGAAGCTGTAAATGTTTTGGCAAAATTTAGAAGTATTATAAGGGAAGTCTGGGGTGATGAAGTTTGTGAATTTGTGGAGCCAAAATATGTAAAAGAAAGAGTTTTATATATTCATTGCAATTCTTCTTCGGCTACAAATGCGTTGTCACTTGCAAAGAAAAAAATTATAGAAGAAATAAATAAATTGTCAGAAGAATCCTTGGTGGATGATATTGTTTTTTGGCAGTGAGTTAGCTATTAGCTATCAGCTATTAGATTTTAGGTTTTATAAATTATGCTTTTGCATATTTTTTGTTTTGACTAAATATAAAAAAAGCGTAATATGTAGATATTATTTGATATAATTTTGAAGATTATGAATAAATAGGAAATAATTCAAATTATTAATACATTAGAAGAAACAAAGGAAAGAAATATAGTAATTATTGATTTTGGTAATTTAGTGCATTGGTCAGATACGCTAAAATGGAAAATTGGAATGAAAGAGTTAAAAAGTTTAATTATGCATTTTTGTTATGGAAAAAAATATTTAAGAAGATTTTACTATGGTAGTGATTATGGTCCTAAAGATAGTTCTCAAGTTTTGACTGATTGGTCGAGTGGAGTTATAAATACTGCAAGAATGAATAATTTTAAAATAATCACAAAAAGAGTTAAATATATAAAAGATCAAAACTATAAAGATGGATATGTAAAAAAGAGTGATTTAGATATTGAAATGGCAGTTGATTTAATAAAAGAAAGAAATAATTATGATAAAATTATAATTTTTTCTGGAGACGGAGACTTGTCATATGTACTAAAATATTTAAAGGAAGAATTTAATAAAATTTCATATATTTTTACTGCCAGAAATCATCTTGGAAAAGAATTACTTGAATGTTATGAAAATCATATAATAGAAAAAATATTATTTGTTGAAGATTTTGAATATAGATTAAATGAAAATAGATTTTGTAAAAGATAAATCAAAAATTCGTCCGTAAGGACGAATTCTGAACAAAATTTGGTAGACTTATAGTCCACATCAGTATTATATAAATTCGTATGATAATTGTCAAATAATTATCCACATGCCACTCGGTAGGCAGGCGACTTTCAGTTTTTAGTATTAAATTATGCTTTTGCATATTTTTTGTTTTTGATATTTTTTCAAAAAAAGCGGGGCACGACTAGGTCGTACCCCCAAATTTCAGCTATTCAATGTTCCATAGCAAGTCGACGCTACAGTAACATCGAAGCCGAGCGGGATTGCAAGCGAGGGATAAATTGGTAGCTTTTGCTACCGATAAATGCTATGTTGGTGGTGCCGCTGGTGAAGTTTAAGCCGGTAATTTCGTATGGCATCTTGAGTACGGTCACCTCTACACTCTTTCGAATCACGTCGGGTGAAACATTCATGTTAACGGTGGCGGTGGTGAGGATTGGCGGTGATGTAGTAGCAGCATCACCCAGGTTACGAGAAGGTACCATTGGAGATTGAACCACACTTTCGTTTTCATTGCTGGTGGTTGGTGGTGGTGCGTTTATAGCATCATCAACCAAGTTCTCCGGGTAATTGCACGGCAACATTTCTTCGCTTACGTTCACGTTATTGATTGCTACGGGAGGACTTGTTGCTCTCGCCGCAGTAATCATAGGTTGAACGGAGGCGACCAATGCAACACTGATAAAAATCAGCATGCACACAACGAGTACTAGTTTTGTCAGTCTCATTGTTCCTCCTGTATAGCTTATTTCTCAAGGATTTTGTCTAAATTTATCCCTGAGATTATATTGATTTCATATTAATATATTTTTATTATTTTTGTCAAATTTTTTATCCACGTCCGACGTTGCCAACGTCGGACGTGGATATTTTTTGCTATTAATACTCTTTTTTTATATAATTAAATTATAATAATTTATTACTGTAAGATATGAATCTTAAAAGTTTTTTAGTATTTATGACTATAGGTACTTTGCTGTCTTGGTTTGGGTGGTTTATGATTTTGTTTTTTATAGATCCTAGTGAGGCAGGTATTTTAGCGTTTTTATTATTTTATTTAACACTTTTAATATCAATACTTGGTACGGCTACGATAATTGGATTTTTTACAAGAAAAATGTTCTTAAAACAAGAATTGGCATTTGAACATGTTATAGTATCTTTTAGACAGGGTTTGTGGATTTCTATAGTTGTTACAGTTTCCTTATATTTACAATCAAAAGAATTACTCATTTGGTGGAATGCAGTTTTGCTCATATTAGCACTTGGCTTAATTGAATTTTTCTGCTTAAATTATCAAATACAACAAGAAAAAAAATAATTTTATGGAAAATAAATTAAAAGATATAAAAAATAAGGTATTAAGTGAAATTTCAAAAATAAAAGATTTGGAAGAATTTCAGCTTTTAGAAAAAAAATATCTTGGTAGAAAAGGTGAATTTACGAGTATTATAAAAGAAATAAAAAATTTAGCAGAAGACAAGAGGCCAATTATTGGACAATTTGCAAATGAATCAAAAATAGAGCTTGAAAATGCTTTTATAGAAGCAAAAAGTGTTTTTGAAAATGTAATAGATAATGTAAAAGAAATTGTTTCAAATTTTGATCCAACTCTTAGAACTAAAAAAAATGATATTGGTCATTTGCACCCAAGTACAATAGTCCAAAACAAAGTTGTAGATATTTTTAATTCTATGGGATTTATGGTGCTTGATGGTCCTGAACTTGAATCAGAATATTATAATTTTGAAGCTCTAAACATTCCAAAAACACATCCAGCCCGTGATATGCAAGATACTTATTTTATAAAACAAGACAAAAAATTAAAGAACAAAGAAAAATTAGTTCTTAGAACTCACACTTCTGCAAAACAAGTAAGAGCAATAGAAGAATTTGGAGCTCCACTTCGTGCTATATTTCCTGGTAAATGTTTTAGAAATGAAGCAACAGACGCATCACATGACAATACTTTTTATCAGCTTGAAGGTCTTATGATTGGAAAAGATATTTCTATTTCAAATTTGGTAGCTGTTATGAATAATTTATTATCAGAAGTATTTAATAGAGAGGTAAAGACTCGTCTTCGTCCAGGATATTTTCCTTTTGTTGAGCCAGGTTTTGAACTTGATATAAATTGTCTTATTTGTGGTGGCTCAGGTTGTAGTGTGTGTGGTGATGGATGGGTAGAACTTGTTCCATGTGGACTTGTACATCCAAAAGTTTTGGAAGCTGGAGGATTAGACTCAAAAGAATGGACTGGTTTTGCATTTGGTATGGGATTTACACGTCTTGTAATGATGCTTTATGGAATAAATGATATAAGATTATTACAATCAGGAGATTTGAGATTTACCAAACAATTCTAATCAAAACAATTTTAAATAAATAAAAATATGTTTGTTTCTAAACAATGGTTAAAAAATTATGTAGATATTCCAGATAATTTATCTCCTCAGGAACTTGCTGACAAAATTACAATGTCTATAGTAGAAATTGAAAATATTATTATTCAAGGTGAAAATCTCGAAAATATTGTGGTAGCTCAAGTAAAAGAAATAAATAATCATCCAAATGCAGATAAATTAAAAATTTGTCATGTTGATGCTGGAAAAAGAGGAGTCTTTAAAATAGTTTGTGGTGGAAATAATTTGTACAAAGACATGTTTGTTCCACTTGCTCTTCCTGGTTCAAAAGTAAAATGGCATGGAGAAGGCGATTTTATAACACTTGAAAAAACAAAAATAAGAGGGGTTGAATCAGAAGGAATGATAGCTGCAGCTGAGGAAATTGGTTTGTCTAGTAATTATATGATAGAAGGTGGGGTTGCAGATTTGAAATTAACGCAAGATGATTTGGGAATTGATTTAAGTGAAGCAATGAAACTTGATGATGTGATATTTGAAATTGATAATAAATCTCTTACAAATAGGCCTGATTTATGGGGACATTATGGAATAGCAAGAGAACTGGCAGCGCTTTTAGATCTAAAATTTAAGGAAATAAATTTTGATACAAAAATAAAATCAAAAGATGAAATTAAATTAAAGGTAGATATAGAAAATAAAGAAGTATGCTGTAGATATATGGGGGTTGTTGTAAAAGATATAGAAATACTTCCTTCCCCAGAATGGATTTCTAAATCACTTGAGAGAGTTGGGATAAGATCCATAAACAATATTGTAGATATTACAAATTTTATAATGCTAGAGCTTGGTCAGCCACTTCATGCATTTGATTTAGAAAATATTGAAGATGAAAAAATTATTGTAAGAAATGCAAAAGAAGGGGAAAAATTTGTTACACTAGACAATGAGACAAGAATTCTTACAAAAGAAGATTTGTTAATTTGTGATAGCAAAAAACCAATTGCTTTGGCAGGGGTAATGGGAGGACAAAATAGTCAAATTACAAATAATACAAAATCAATACTTATAGAATCTGCAAACTTTGATGCAAGTACTATTAGAAAAACTTCTTCAAGATTGGGACTTAGAACAGATTCAAGTAGTAGATTTGAAAAATCATTAGATCCAAATTTGGCAAATGATGCAATCTGTAGATCAATAGAGCTTATAAAAAAATTAAGTCCAAAAAGTTATATTGCAAGTCAATTGGTAGATGAAAATTTTTCAAAAGAAAAAAATATAATAATAAATTTAGATATAGAATTTGTAAACAAAAAAATAGGAGAAGAGTTACCAAGAAAGACTATTATAGAAATTCTTACAAGATTGGGATTTTTTGTAAAAGATAAAAAAGAATTTTTAGAAGTTTTGGTTCCTAGTTATCGTGCTGGGGGAGATGTTAGTATTGCTGAGGATTTAATTGAAGAAATATCTAGAATTTATGGATATGATAATATCAAACCACAATTACCAAGTGTTTTATTAGAAGCTCCTTTTAGAGATAAATATATTTGGATAGAAAGAACTATAAAAGATATAGTTTCAGGAAATTTGGATTACAATGAGGTATATAATTATTCTATGATTTCAGAAGACGATATTTTTAAATTAAAAGATAAAAAAGATGATTATATAGAAATAGCAAACGCGGTTTCAAAAAATTTAAAATATTTGAGAAATAATCTTCTTGTAAATTTGTGTAAAAATATATATGAAAATTTGAAGAATTTTGATAATTTTAAAATTTTTGAAATAGGAAGAATTTTTGCAAAAAGTGACGGAAGATTTAAAGTATCTAAAGATTCTAAAGAATTTTTACCAAAGCAAGATAAAAATTTGGCAATGGCTATGGTTGGAAATTTATTTGAATTTTTTGAATTAAAAAAAGATGTGGAACTTTTACTTCATAGATTAAATGTTGAGTATTGTACAACTCCTTGTGATAATATATATTTTGACAAAGAAGTATCTTTGAAATATTTTGTAGATGACATGGAAATTGGTTGTGTAGGAAAATTGGACAAAGAAATATTGAAAAATTTTGATATAGAAAAAGATGTTTTCTATGTAGAATTCAATACAACAATTTTGGTAAAATCTTCACATGATATGAAAAAATATCAACCAATATCAAAATATCCAAAAATGATTCAAGATATTTCTATGTTGGTTTCATATAACTATAAGTGGCAAGATATTGAAAATAGGATAAATTCTATTTCTCCACTTATAGAAGATGTAGATTTATTTGATGTATATGATGGAGATAAAATAGAAAAAGGAAACAGATCATTGGCATGCCACATTACATTTCACGATTCTACAAGAACTCTAGTTAGTGAAGAAGTGGAAAAAATTATGAAAAATGTAAGAGAAATGCTTGTAAAAGATTTTAAAGTAAAAATAAGATAAATAAGCTATCAGCTATCAGTTTTTAGGATCTGACAGCTAAAAGTTAAATAGCTAACAGTTAACTATATGTATGAAATAAAAAAAATAGTTCCATTTTCATTTGCAAAATATGTCGCACTTATATTTTTGATGTTGGGATTTTTTTCTTATCTTTTTAGTTTTTTGTATGATTTTGTAAATTCACCAGAAGATTTTAAAACAAATTTTACAGCAGATTTTGCTAGAAATTTATCTATTTCTTTTGTAGTAGATCTATTGTCTATATATATACTTTCTTTTGTAATAACCTATTTGTTTATAGTTGTTTACAATTATATTGTAAGAAAAACGAAGATGAGAGGAATAGTCTTGGAATTTGATTTGGTGGATGATTCTATTTTAGAAAAAAAAGATGATTTAGAAAAGGAGAATCAAGAAAATATTAAAAAAGATGATAAATTTGTAGTATAAAATACTATAAATTCAAAACAAAAAACCACTTGTGTTTTAAGTAGTTTTTTGTTAAAATAAGGGTAGAATCTGAAAGATTTTGTTTTTTATTTATCTCATAAAATATGCCTAAAAACGAAGAAAAAATCAAAAAAAGTGGGTCTTATAACGCTAGTGAAATTACTGTTTTAAAAGGACTTGATCCTGTGCGAAAGAGGCCGGGAATGTACATAGGAAATACCGCTAGCCAAGGTCTTCATCATTTAATTTGGGAAGCAGTGGATAATGCTATTGATGAAGCTATGGCAGGATATTGTACGGATATAGAAATAAAACTTTTACCAGAGGGTAAAGTATCTGTTTCTGATAATGGTCGTGGTATTCCAGTAGATTTACATAAAGTTACAAACAAAAGTGCTCTTGAAACTGTTATGACTACGCTTCATGCTGGTGGTAAGTTTGGTGATAGTGGGTATAAAGTTTCTGGTGGTTTACATGGTGTTGGTATTAGTGTTGTAAACGCACTTTCAAAATGGATGAGAAGTGAAGTAAAAAGAAATGGAAAATTGTATTATCAAGAGTATAGCAAGGGTCATGCCAAGACTAAACTTATGATAGAAAAGGGTAGGGTAGAGGGTACTGGTACAACTCAAATTTTTCAACCAGATGATGAAATATTTACAGTATTGAATTTTGATTTAAAGATTATTTTGAATCATTTTAGGCAACAAGCATACCTTACAAGAGGAATAAAAATAAAATTAATTGATGAAAGAATAGATAGAGGCAAAGACAATGAAGGTAATAAAATACAAAGTCCCTCTTATACTTTTTATTTTGAAGGTGGTATAGCCTCTTATGTAAGGCATTTAAATATAAATAATGAAATAGAACAAGAAAATGTTTTTTATATAGAAAAAGAAAGAGAGAATGTAAATGTTGAAATAGCGCTTCAATATTGTTCAGAATTTCAATCTAGTATATATAGTTTTGCAAATAATATTTCCACTATAGAGGGTGGTATGCATCTTATAGGTTTTAAAAATGCACTTTTAAAATGTTTAAATGATTATTCAAAAGAAAACAATATTTTAAAAGAAAAGGATGGGATTCTTACATCTGAAGATATAAAAGAAGGGCTTACAGCTGTTGTGTCTGTAAAAATTCCAGATCCACAATTTGAAGGACAGACAAAAGCAAAACTTGGAAATGTAGAAGCAAGATCTGCGGTTTATTCTGTTTTCAAGGATTATTTTTCAGCATTTTTGAATGAACATCCAAATGATGCAAAAGCAATAATAGGAAAATGTGTGCTTGCATCTCAGGCAAGACAAGCAGCTCGTTCTGCAAGAGAAGCTGTTATAAGAAAAGGAGCTCTAAAAGGTATAACTCTTCCAGGAAAACTTGCAGATTGTTCTTCTAGGAAGCCAGAAAATTCAGAAATGTTTATAGTAGAGGGAGAAAGTGCTGGAGGAAGTGCAAAACAGGGTAGAGATAGAAACACTCAAGCAATACTTCCGCTTCGTGGAAAAATATTAAATGTAGAAAAGTCTCGACTAGACAAAATGCTTGCAAACAAAGAAATAAAATCTCTTGTAATAGCAATGGGTACAAATATAGCAGAAGATTTTGATGTAAAAAGATTACGATATCATAAAATAGTTATTATGACTGATGCTGATGTAGATGGTTCTCATATTAGAACACTTCTTCTTACATTGTTTTATAGATATTTTCCAGAGCTTGTATACTCAGGATTTATTTATATTGCACAGCCACCACTTTATCAGGTAAAAAAGGGTAGTGATATTAGATGGATTTATTCGGATGATGAATTGCAAGTAGCTCTAAAAGATATGGGAATAAATCAAAGTATAGACGACATAAAAGAAGAAATAACAGAAGGAGAAGAACCAGAAGAGGGTACAGAAGAAGAATTGTCTGACGAAGAAAATGCAAAATCTACGAAAACTCAAACAGAAAAGAAATTCAACATTCAAAGATACAAGGGTCTTGGAGAAATGAATCCAGAACAACTTTGGGAGACAACAATGAATCCAGAAACTAGAAAAATGAAAAGAGTTACTATTGATGATGCTGCTGAGGCAGATTCAGTATTTGAGAAGCTTATGGGCTCAGATGTTGATCATAGAAAGAGATTTATACAAACTCATGCAACTAGCGTGAAAAATTTGGATATTTAATTAGCAAGATTATGGGAAACCCATTTTTATTGCAAGCTTGTTTGAAATTGGACAAAAGTGAAATGCCAAATTCTTTTGAAATTGGCAAAGAATATAGTTTTGCCAAAAAAGGACATAGAATTTATCAAATAAAAGTTCCTATGGATCTACGAGATAATTTTTGGAATGCGTATGGAAGGTGTGTAATAACAAAATACACATTAGGAAATGATGAAACAATAGGAACTTATGTAATAGTAAAAATATTTGATAGTGAACAAGCAAAACATGTTACAAATACTTATGTATCAGATGAAGAAGTTTGTAATATTTTAAAAAATACAAAATAAAATGTCAGTAAATATTACTTATTTTGTTCATGGGACAACAATAGATAATGAAAAAGATTTGGCTTCTGGTTGGTGTGACACTGATTTGTCGGAGTTAGGAGTAAAACAATCTATAGAATTAAAAGAATGCATCAAAAACAAGAAATTTGATGTTGTTTTTTGTTCGGATTTAATTAGAGCAGTTCATAGTGCAGAGTTAACATTTAAAAATATAGAAATAATAAAAGACAAAAGACTTAGAGAATGTAATTATGGATATTTTACTAGAAAAAAATCCAGTGAATTTAAAAATAGATTAAATAATTTTATAGAAAATCCGTTTCCAAATGGAGAAAGCTATTATGATGTAGAAAATAGAGTAAGAGAACTTGTAAAATATTTGAAAGATAATTATAATAACAAAAATATTGCAATTGTATGTCACCAAGCGCCTCAATTAGCACTTGATGTAATTTTGAAAAATATGACTTGGCTTGAGGCAATTGATAATGACTGGAGAATTACTCATTCTTGGCAACCTGGCTGGGAATATGTGATTGAGTAATATAATAATATAAAAGATAAGACCGGGGGTTTATTCCCGGTCTTTTTGTATTTTTTACTTCTTTTTTGTATTTACATTATTTGTTCTAAGATTGCTTCTGCCCAGTCAGCAACTTCATTAGCTTTTTCTGGGGCCAATCCTATATACATACTAGGATTAGATAATAAAGATTTTATCTCATCTGGTATATTAGTCGTTGCTTCTGCAACTTTTTCATCTCCTTGGGAATATGTAGTTAGCGCTTCCATTAGACTTATTTTGTTTTGAGATGCTATTTTCATTAGTATTTTATTGACGAGCCTATGAGCATCTCCTGTATAACCGGCCATTTGAAGGGCTATATATATAGGCTCACCAAGTACAGTGTCAGCACTCATTTGAAGATTCTTCAGACAATAATCTTCATTGATAAAGATTCGTTTGAGGAAGGAATCTTTTTTTGTTTCTTCATCAAGTCTGTTGAGTGTATTGAGTTGAACTTGAAGATTGACAGGTATGGTTGGCAAGGATCTCAGAAGAGAACTACCAGTTAGATCTCTTTGGTGCTCAGATATAATGGTGTCAAATACATTACCGTATATATTCTTTGACATAAGATACATACCTTCCATGTTTTCAAAGCTGATGGGATTTCTTTTGTTTGCCATGGTAGAGGAGCCATCTTGGTCTTTGGAAAATGGTTCAGTTATCTCTGATATTTCCGTTCTCATAAGGTGACGGCAGTCTCTTCCAAGTTGAGCTATAGAGCCACTTGTGAGAACTATGTCATGAAGAAATCTTGCAGACGGTTCAGGTGGGAGTATTTGTGTACTTATGAGAGATGGTTTCATTCCGAGGTATTTAAGAACACAAATTTCAAAGTTTGTGGTCTTATTAAATCCTAAGTGTTCTTGGGCGTTGTACGTCCCAACTGCACCAGATATTTTTCCGCACAATTGTCGGAAGTGTCTGTCCATTTCAACTAAATTGGATACAATTCTAAAAAGAATTGTTGCAAACCAGAAACCAACAGTAATTGGGAGTGCGTGTTGGCCATGAGTTCTTCCAATTTGTTTAATGTCAGAATACTTTCTGACCATAGATATGAGATCTCTCACTGTAGAGCGAATAGATGGGTTTAGCACATTATAATATGCCAAACGATATATATAAGCTCTTCCAGTGTCTAATGCGTCATAACTTGTCAGTGGTACGTGAATCCATTTGCCAATTTCAGGTCCAACTATTTCCTGTATAATTTGAACCAATGCTCTGATATCATGTTTTGTTTTCTCTCTCTCCAAGGTTTCTATTTGAGTTCCAGTGATACTTAGCATTTTGTGAATTTTGTCGTTCGTTAGTAATTTAGCTTCTGATTCCGGGATAATTTTAGTTTCTATCAGTGCTAATAAATTTGCTACCTCAACCAGTATTGCACCAGTGTAGGTAACGTCATGACCAAAATATGGTTTCAGTTGAGTTGGTTGATATCTTGGAATGCCAGGCATCATAAGATTACTCATGGATTTTAAGATATCTTCATTAGGCCAAACTATTGGTATATTTTTTGGTATCATGGTATTACTCCTTTATTTAATTTTTAAATATCTGCCTAAAAATTATCATATTTACAGCTCAAAGTAAAGTTGTACCCAGCGGGTGACCCACCGGGTGATTTGAATATTGACACTATGTTTTTTTCGAGATATTATAATAAGTACTTAGCACTCCAATATTATAAGTGCTAAAAATAAATATCTAATAATTAATAAATAAAGCTATGAAATTAAAGCCAATATTTGACAATATTGTTGTCAAAAAAATTGAAGAAACAGAAACAACAAAGTCTGGCATAATAATGCCTGATACAATTGATAAAGAAAAGCCACAAAAAGGTGAAGTTGTTGCAGTTGGATCTGGTAAGATTTCTTTGGAAGGAAAAACAATTCCAATGGAACTAAAAATTGGAGATAGGGTATTATTTAGAAAATATTCTCCAGATGAAATAAAAATTGATGGAGAGGAATATCTTGTAATGACTCAAAGTGATGTAATCGCAATTTTGGAATAATTCACAACTATTAATCAATTGATCTCCCGCAAAACGGGAAAAATATAATCTTAACAATTAATTATTACAATAATATGGCAAAACAAATACTATATAGTGAAGACGCTAGGGCAAAAATAAAAGCAGGTGTTGATAAACTCGCAAATGCGGTTAAAGTCACTCTTGGTCCAAAGGGAAGAAACGCTGTTTTGGGTTCTGGATTTGGTTCCCCTACAATTACAAAAGACGGAGTAACGGTTGCAAAAGAAATAGAACTTGAAGATAAATTTGAAAATGTAGGCGCTGAAATGGTGAAAGAAGTAGCATCAAAAACAAATGATGTTGCAGGAGATGGTACAACTACAGCAACTGTTCTTGCACAAGCAATAATTTCGGAAGGTATAAAAAATGTAACAGCTGGTACAAATCCAATGTCTATAAAAATCGGAATTGAAAAAGGTGTAGAGTATATAGTTGAGAATTTAAAAAAAATATCCAAGAAAATAGAAACAAAAGAAGAAATATCTCAAGTTGCTTCAATTTCTGCAAATGATTCTGAAATAGGAAATGTAATAGCAGAGGCAATGGAATCAGTTGGTAAGGACGGTGTTATTACAGTAGAAGAATCTCAAAGTTTTGGAATTACTAAGGAGGTTGTAGAGGGTATGCAATTTGATAGAGGTTATGTATCTCCATATATGATTACAAGTCCTGAGAGAATGGAAGCTGAATCAGAAGATCCATATATACTTATAACAGACCAAAAAATTTCTTCTTTAAAAGAATTTTTACCTCTACTTGAAAAAATAGCACAAACTGGCAAAAAAGATTTAGTAATAATAGCCGAGGAAGTAGATGGCGAGGTTCTTGCTACGCTTATTGTGAATAAATTAAAAGGAATATTTAATGCAGTTGCCGTAAAAGCTCCTGGATTTGGAGATAGAAAAAAAGAAATGCTTGAGGATATTGCAATTTTGACAGGTGCAAAAGTAATTTCAGAAGAAGTTGGTTTTAAATTAGAAAATGCTGATATAGAAATGCTTGGATCTGCAAGAAAGGTTGTTGCTACAAAAGACAACACTACTATAGTAGAAGGAAAAGGTGATAAAGGAGATATAGAAAGTAGAATAAGTATAATAAAAAAGCAAATAGAAAAATCAGATTCTGATTTTGATAGAGAAAAATTACAAGAAAGACTCGCAAAACTTTCTGGCGGTGTTGGTGTTATAAAAGTTGGTGCTGCAACTGAAACTGAAATGAAAGAGATAAAACATAGAATAGAAGATGCGCTTTCTGCTACAAAAGCCGCAAGAGAAGAAGGAATTGTTGTTGGTGGTGGGGTAGCACTACTTAGATCATCAAAAGGTTTAGAAAATGTAAAAGTTGATGGTGAAGAAAAAGTTGGACTCGATATTTTGAGAAAAGCAATTGAAATGCCCATAAAACAAATTGCAGAAAATGCTGGTAAAGATGGAGCTGTTATATCAGATCAAGTAAAAATAAATGAAAACATAAATTATGGATATAATGCGAAGACGGATATTTTTGAAGATTTGATAAAAGCAGGAGTTGTTGATCCTACAAAAGTTGTAAGAAGTGCTCTTCAAAATGCTGCTTCAATTGGTGCTATGTTTTTGACAACAGAGGCTGTAGTAGTAGATTTGCCAACTAAAGATGATTGTTCATGTAAGAGTAATCCTGGTATGGGTGGGTATCAAGGAATGATGTAAAAAGCTAAAAATATATTTTTACAAAAACTCCCAAGTTATACGACCTGGGAGTTTTGTTTTATTGTAAATTTATCTTATAATATATATAAGAGTTTTAAAAAACTGCAATTTTATTTTTATGAATTTTATTGATGAAAATGAAAAGAGTATGAGTAATCTTTTGGATATAGAAAATTCAATTTCTAATGATAATTTTAGTGTTGGCAAAGAATATAAAAATCAAATTAATGAAGATAAAGAATCTCTTCTTTTGAAAATGAAAGCACTCTCTAAAACCATGAAAGATTATGAAATAAAAAAGAAAAACAAAAATATAAGTTTACTTCTTAGTAATATGATAAATGTTGAAACAGGGGAGGATAATTCTATTTTATATGGTATAGAAAATCATGACGAGTTATTTAATAATGAAGATGGAATTACGAAAGAAGAATTAAAACAAAGAATTTCTCAATTTTCTCCAAGAGTAGAAAATAAAAAAGATATTATTTTAAAAAATGAAAAAACTGATCAAAATAGCACATTGAATTGGTATATCAAAATTTCTTGGTTACCAGTTTTTTTTATTAGTTTATTTAATTTTTTATTATTACTTATAGATCATTATGTAGTTTTGGGAAACAAATTTGCTACGAATTTTGTTTCTTTGTATTTATGGAAAATGCCTTTTGAAATTTTTGTTTTTTTATTATTAAGTGTTTATATATCTAGAAAAATCAAACAGACTCCTGTGGTTTCAGGGCTTGCTTGTGCCTTTGTTGGGTTTGAATCAGGGGTAATTATTGCTCTAATGCAACTTTTTTTCTATAGAGATATGTGGAATATATTCAATTTATCTCTTGAGGGAATATTTTTGGCAGTTAATGGTGCTGTGGTGGGTTTTATATTAGGCGCAATATTTTTTGAAGTTAAAAAATAATCCAAATAATTTATGTTAAAAAATTTGTCAAAAGAAAAAATTGCAGCTATGAGTTATTTGTGGATACTTTGTTTTATACCATTTATTATAAGTAAAGATGAATTTGTAAGATTTCATGCAAAACAAGGTTTTGTTTTGTTTGTTATAGAGGTTTTACTTGTTTTTGTTGGATGGATACCTATTATAGGTCAGATTTTGATAGTTCTTATAATAATAACAGCAGTACTTGGATTTAGAAGTGCGATAGAGGGAAAAAAATGGGAAATTCCTTTTGTTTATGAATTATCAAAAAAAATTAATATAAAATAATTTATGAAAAGAACCAAAATTGTTGCAACAATAGGGCCTTCATCAAGTGATTATAAGGTTTTGCTTAAAATGGCAAAATCTGGTATGAACGTTTGTCGATTGAATTTTTCTCATGGATCTTATAAAAATCATTTGGAACTTATAAATAATATAAAAAAAGTTCGAAAAACATTGAATGAGCCAATAACTATAATGCAAGATTTACAAGGCCCAAAAATTAGAGTCTCTGATGTCTCTCGTGATGGTGTGAGAGTTATTAAGGATGAGCAAATAATACTTATACATGATAAAATAGTAAATTATAAATTATTAGTAGGTTCTGATTATAAAATAATTCCAGTATCATTTCCAATTCATAGTGTAGTCAAAAAAAATAATAATATTTTGGTTCATGATGGACTTATAAAATTACGTGTTATAAAGTTAGAAAAAGATTTGGTTTATTGCAAGGTTTTCAATTCAGGAATCATTTTTCCTCACAAAGGCATAAATATTCCAGGTGTAGATATTGTAGGAAGTGCTATTACAAAAAAAGATGTTGAAGATTTGAAATTTGGTTTGAATCATGATATAGATTGGGTCGCACTTTCCTTTGTAAAAGATCATAAAGATATATTAAAAATCAAAAAATTGATAAAAAAGTATAAGCCAGGAATGGATGTAAAGGTGATGGCAAAAATAGAAAAGCCAGAAGCGGTAAAAGATATAAAAAAAATTATAAATATTTCTGATGGAATAATGGTTGCAAGAGGTGATTTGGGGGTAGAGCTTAGCGTAGAAAAGGTTCCTATTGTTCAAAAAGATATAATCAGAAAATGTATTGAGGCTGGCAAGGTTGTTGTGGTAGCAACTCAAATGCTAGAGTCGATGGTTGAAAATAGTCAACCTACACGCGCAGAGGTGTCTGATGTTGCAAATGCAGTAATAGATCACGCAGATGCTCTTATGTTATCAGGGGAAACAGCCTACGGAAAATATCCAGTAGAATCAGTTTCTATAATGAGTGAAGTTATTACAAATACAGAAAATTCTCCATATGATGATGATTTGAAATTGATAGATTCAAATAAAACCAGTAATGTATTAGCATTATCAGAATCTGTAAAAGATTTGGTTTTAAACTCAAAAGCAAAAGTTATAGTTGTAGCTACTAATTCTGGATTTTCTGCAAAGATGATTTCAAGATATAGACCTGAAACCCCTATTATAGCCCTTGTAAATAGTGACAAAGTAAAAAGGCAATTGAATATTTCTTGGGGAATAATTTCCTTTGATATGCCAAAATGTAAAGATATAAATGTTTTGATAAATAAATCAGTAAAATTAATAAAAGATAAAAAAATTGTGAAAAAAGGTGATCTAGCTGTTATTGTTACGGGTCAGCCAGTTGGATTAAAAGAAAATATGAATATTATAAAGTTACAAAATATTTAAAAAATCATTTTTAGAATTAGTATTTTAAAAATAAAAGATAAAAAATATAATGAAACAATTTAAAACAAGATTTTTAGTCATTATACTTCTTATTTATGCTTCTGGTATGAGTTTTTTTCTTGTCCATTCTATGAGCTATGAGTATTCTTTTTTTTCAGAAGATACAAAAAAAGAATCAAATTGGAAATTGGTTCCTATATATGATGTGTTTTTAGACATAGAACAAGATTACAATAAAGAAATATCTATAGTAATTTCTACAAGAGATTTATATAAGTGTGGGGATATTTATTACAATACAGATATAAAAGATAATATTATTAATATAAGCCTTCAAAATATTATTTTAAAAAGAAAATGTAATAAATATTTAAATAACCCTTCTGTAATAGAAAAAATTCCTGCTATTATGTATGAAAAAGGAGAAAGTATTATATTAAAAATAAGTTCAAATCAAGGAACAAATTCTTATTTATTTTCTTTTGTAGATGGTTATTTGAATATATCTGATTCAATACAAAGTCAGGACGATAATGCAGATATTAACGTAAAAACAAATAGTTTTTCAAGATTTACAAAAAATAAATATGTGCTTATTACAGATGATATTGTTAGAATAAGAGGAGATTATTTTTCTAATAAAGGTAAAAAAATGTTTGAAGATTTAATGTCAAATATAAAAGGTGAGGCAGTGGACATAAATGAATCTGATGTTGCTATAAAAGATATGTTGGATAGTTCATTTGATACAGACGCATATATTGATATAAAATATTTTAAAATTCCAAATAATAATGAATATTTGAAAAAATTAATGATGGATAATAAAGAAAATGACTGTTATTTAGAAAAAATAGATCAATCAAAATGTTTATCTCTTGATATAAGGACTGCAAATGGATATAGATATTGTACATGGCTTGACGTAAAATATTAATTATTAAATATATCCAGATTAACTGGATAATAAAAAAATATGAATAGATCATTAAAAAATGTTTTGTGGTTTGATGAAATATCTATAAAAGATGTTTCTATTGTTGGTGGAAAAAATGCATCTCTTGGAGAAATGTATAAAAATTTGAAAAAAAAGGGTGTTCCAGTTCCTTATGGATTTGCGATTACTGCAAATGCTTATAAGTATTTTTTGAAAAGTAATAATATTGATAAAAAAATAAAAGATGTTTTGAAAGGACTTGATACAGGGAATATTTCTGATTTAAAAAAAAGAGCAAAAGAAATAAGAGAAATAATTTTGAAAGCTGAATTTCCAGAAGATTTAAATGAGGAAATTTTGAAAGCATATTTAAGTTTAGCAAAATTTTACAAAAAAACGCCAATAAATTTGGATGTTGCTGTGAGATCTAGTGCTACAGCAGAGGATTTGCCAGATGCATCTTTTGCAGGTCAGCAAGAATCATATTTGAATATAACAGGTGAATATGCATTACTTGAATCAGTAAAGCGATGTATGGCATCACTTTTTACAGATCGTGCTATTTCATATAGAGTGGACAAAAAATTTGATCACATGAAAATTGCACTTTCTGTTACAGTTCAAAAAATGGTAAGATCAGATTTGGCTTCATCAGGAGTAATGTTTTCTATTGATACAGAATCAGGTTTTCCTGATATTGTTGTAATAAATGCCTCATATGGACTTGGAGAGTATGTTGTAAAAGGAGTTGTAAATCCAGATGAATATTATATTTACAAACCAACGCTTAAGAAAAAATTTAATTCTATAATAGGAAAAGACGTTGGAGACAAGACAAAAAAATTAATTTATGCAACTGGTGGAACAAATAGTACTCAAAATGTAGATGTAGCTTTAAATGAAAGATTGAAATTTGTATTAAAAGAAAATGAAATAATAAAACTTGCAAATTGGGCTGTAATTATAGAAAATCATTACAAAAAACCAATGGATATGGAATGGGCAAAAGATGGAAAAACTGGAGAACTTTTTATAGTTCAAGCTCGTCCTGAGACAGTCGCATCACAAGAGAATAGAAGCATTTTGATAGAATATTTTATAAAGCAATGTCCAAAGCCAATTCTTGTAGGTCAATCTGTTGGAAAGAAAATAGGCCAAGGGATTTCTCATGTTATAAAAAATGTTGATGAATTATCCAATTTCAAAGAAAGAGAAGTTCTTGTTGCTGAGATGACAGACCCAGACTGGGAGCCAGTTATGAAAAAAGCTAGTGCAATTGTTACAAATTCAGGTGGCAGAACTTGTCATGCAGCTATTGTATCTCGTGAACTTGGAATTCCATGTGTAGTTGGTACAAAAAATGCAATGTCAAAATTAAAAAATGGACAAAAAATTACAGTAGATTGTTCTCTTGGAGAAGAAGGCTATGTTTATGATGGAATTATCCCATTTATAACAAAAAAGACAAACTTGAAAAATTTGAAATTACCTAAGAACGTAAAAATAATGATGAATGTAGGAAATCCAAGGCAAGCATTTCGTGATTCTATGCTTCCAAATGATGGAGTAGGACTTGCAAGACAAGAATTTATTATTTCAAATTATATAAAAGTTCATCCTTTGGCACTTCTAAATTTTTCGCAAGTAAAAGATAAGTCTGAAAAAGAAATTATAAATAATTTGACTGTAAACTATAAATCAAAGCCAGATTTTTATGTAGAAAAATTAGCAGAAGGAGTTGCAAAAATAGCTTCTGCATTTTATCCAAAGGATGTAATAATTAGACTCTCAGATTTCAAATCAAATGAATATGCAAATCTTATTGGTGGAAAATATTTTGAACCAGTTGAAGACAATCCTATGATAGGTTGGCGTGGAGCTTCACGCTATTATGATCCAAAATATGAACCAGCTTTTAGATTAGAGTGTAAAGCTCTCAAAAAAGTAAGAGATAATATGGGACTTACAAATGTAAAAATAATGATTCCATTCTGTCGTACTATAGAAGAAGGCAAAAAGGTTATAAAAATAATGGAAACTGAGGGACTAAAGCGAGGAGTAAATAGTTTAGAATTATATGTAATGTGTGAAATACCATCAAATGTAATTTTGGCAAATGAGTTTTGTAAAATTTTTGATGGATTTTCAATTGGTTCAAATGATCTTACCCAGCTTACATTGGGAGTAGATAGAGATTCAAGCGTTGTTTCTCATATTTATGATGAGAGGAATGAAGCTGTAAAAGAGCTTATCAGACAAGTTATAAGGATTGCAAAGAAAAACAAGAGAAAAGTAGGTATTTGTGGGCAAGCGCCATCTGATTTTCCTGATTTTGCAAAGTTTTTGGTAAAAGAGCATATTGATAGTATGTCTCTTGTACCGGACTCAGTAGTAAATACTATATTACAGCTCAAAAAGATGAGATAATTGTATAATTTTTATGCACAAAACGCGTTATTGACTAATTTGACTATATTGTGTAGTATAATAATTAGAAAAAATGCTCGCACGGGAGGAAAAATGTGCAAAACTAAAGATGAAAGAACTAATCGAAAAGGAACCTATCTTGGTAAACAAGGAAGAGGTGGTCGTGGTATTTATTCACGTACAGGAAAAAAGTCAGATAATGTCATCACAGAAGAAACCTCAAATGATTCCGGTGGAATCAAAGAACCGACAGAAACGGAGCCAATAAGAACCTGAATGCTCGCTTCGATTTCTATATAGATTTTTAATGAGCCCCAACATTGCGTTGGGGTCTCTTTTTTTATTTATCTAGTTGAATTGGGTTGTTTTTTATTATACAAGCATTACTTATATAATTTATATTGTTATCTTTGCAAATTTGTATCAATTTTTCATTCTCTGCTCCTGGTTGGAGCCAAACATTTTTTATATCTAAATTTATCACGTCTTGTAATATTTTTTCTCCAATTTCTGGTGGTAGGACAAATATTACCCAATCAATTTTTTGGTTTATTTCAGTAATATTTTTATAAATTTTTTGGTTTAGAATTTCTGTAGCTTTTGGGTTTATTCCAAAAACTTTATAATTAGAGTCTAGTAAATGTTTAAATACTTTGTATCCATATTTATTTTCATCTGTAGAAACTCCAACAACTGCAAAAATTGTGTTTTTGTTCATATGATTAATTTTATTTTGAATTGTTAATATTTAACAACTAACAACTTCGGTATTTTTATAAATACCTGATTTGTATTTACGAACTATATATAAATACAGTGGAAAAAGTATCGCAATAAAAATAATTCCTGAATATAAAAATCCATACTGATAAGATATTCTCTCAATCATGAAACCAATACTGAAGCTTGAAATTGCAGAGACGATCTGACTAATTTGTGGACCAGTTGATAATAATGTAGCTTTGAATTTACTAGATTTAATAATATCAAGTTGATAGCCTTCATCAACTTTACTTAGTCCCCATTGAAATGCATTTATGGTGATAAAAACGATTACAACAACCCACCAATTTGATATTGTTCCCAAAACAAGAATGAGAAGAGTATAAATTATAAGTTGGAATCTGTAAAAAGAAGGTAGTGTAATATATTTTTTAATTTTTCCACCATAGGCAAGCATGAGAGAAGCGAAGATTCTTCCTATGCCGAAAAATACTCCATACCAAATTATAGGTATTTCAAGAAATGCTTGATATGGGGAACGGAATCCGTTAATACTAAATAATGTTCCACTAATAATTCCTGAAAACAAGGCGATGCTAAAAAAGTTGAGACGATAGCCTTCTTGTAATATTTGTTTAAAATTTGTTGTCCCAATTTCTTCAATGTGTTCTTGCAAAACAGGGGGTACTACCAAAGAAATAGCGATCAATAATCCAATTACATCAAAAATAATGGCAATGAGAAATGGTGTTTTATAACTTATACTTATTAAAAATGGTATTAGCACCATAAATATAATTGGAACGGCAAATCCTATAGAACTGATTTTTCCCATTACTTTTGTGTAGTCGTGTTCTCTTTTAAGTCCTTGTAAAGTTTCGTGCATAAAAGCACTGCCTGTGCCACTTTGAAAAGCAGCACTCGCACTCAAAAAAATTGCGCCAAGTATCAATAATATTATGTTATTTGCAACAAGAAAAAATATTGTTGACATCAACATCAATATTCGAGAGACAACTAGTGTTAATTTGTGTCCGATTTTATCAGACATGTATCCACTAGGAATTTCAAAAATAAAACCAGAAAGACTTCCTGCGAGTAGAATAGTTCCTATTATTTTTGGTGTTACATCGGGTATGGTTAGGTAATATGCTCCCAAAACCGCAACAAAAATTCTTTTGTTGACTATTAACAATAAGGTATATTTCCAAATATTATTTTGTAAATTTTTTTTCATATTTATTTTCATCTGTAGAAACTCCAACAACTGCAAAAATTGTATTTTTGTTCATAATAGTTTTTAGCTTATACTTTAAATGTGGTAATTATTGATATTTTTCGATGCATAACAATAAATTCATCTACTGATTCAGTTTCATAAAAATCTTTTAACTCTTTTAACATTTCTGGCTTCTTATTTTCAGGAACTATATTCCATAAGCTTAAGGATTTAACTAGTGTTAATGCATCGTTAACTGTATATTTCTCATCAAAGTCAAAAACTTTTTCTTCAATATTAGAAAAGCCAGATTTAATTAGGAATTCTCTTTTAAAGTGATTTTTAGTACTATCAAAATAATCACCGGCATATTTTTTATAAATTGAACAGTAACCATTATTATTTTCACTACTGACTTTTAAAATAGCAAAAAAGATACCACCAATTTTTAGGACTCTTTTTATTTCAGTTAAAGATTTATCATTATTAAACCAATGGAAAGAATTAAAAGCGGTAACAATATCAAACTGTTCTGATTTAAAAGGAAGTGCTTCTGTTGCTGCGACAAAATAGGGTATTGTGGAATTATGTTGTATAGCAATTTTAATCATAGTCTCGTCTTTGTCTGCTCCAGTTACTTCAAAGTGACGTTTTTTTAATTGACGCGTTGAGATACCAGTTCCACACCCGATATCAAGAGTTATTTGGTTATTATTTTTTATAAAAGACTTAATATATTCAAATACCTCATCAGGATATCCTTTTCTAGAGACATCATAATCAGCACCCATTGGACCAAAGTTATTTTGATTAATCATTTAATATGTAATTAATAATTATATTACATTTTGATTAATATATATAAACAAGATTTTGCATTTAAATTATTTTGGCGGAAGGGGCGAGATTCGAACTCGCGAGGGTTTGCACCCTACCCGCTTTCCAAGCGAGCGCACTAGGCCAACTATGCGACCCTTCCAATTATTTCGTTTGTATCTTTTAACAAAAATTTTAATCGATCTCTACCCTTACCAGACTTTAAAAATTTTTCTTCACTTCTCGCATCAACACTGGATAAAAAAACTTCATAATATATTAATTTCCAAGGAATACCTTTTGATGTAAATTTACTTAATCCAGAATTATGTTTTTTTAGCCGACCGTTCAAATTACTAGAATAACCAATATAATGTTTTCTTAATTTATTGCTATATATTATATATACATAAAACATATATTTTATAATAATTATTAGGCCACCCCGCCCGAGGCGGGTTCGCCTTGGGCGAATATGCGACCCTTCCAAATTACTAGTATAATCATATTTTATAAAATAAAAAAAGGCAAGTATTTGGTGTTTATTGGATTTTTTATATTTGTGATAAAATAAGGTAAATAATTAAAAATTCAAAATATGCTCGAGAATTTAAAATATTTAGTCTTTGTGGGTGTAATAGTTCAATTGATTGGAGTATCTTTTTATATAAATAATACTTTGAAAGGTACTACAAAGCCAAATAGAGTTACTTGGCTTTTGTGGTCTATAGCTCCACTTATTGCTACATTTGCAGCATTTTCTGATGGTGTAAGATTGTCAGTTGTTCCTGTCTTTATGTCAGGTTTTGCGCCACTTCTAGTCTTTTTGGCATCTTTTGTAAACAAAAATTCATATTGGAAATTGGAAAAGTTTGATTATGTATGTGGATTTTTTTCTGTTGTTGCACTTCTATTATGGTGGATAACAAAAAATCCAGTTGTTGCTATAATTTTTGCTATAATAAGTGATTTTTTTGCAGCTATTCCAACACTCATAAAATCATGGAAATATCCAGAGACAGAAACTGTTAATATTTTTATTTGTGCAATATTCAATGCACTTACAAGTTTTGTAGCAATTAGTATATGGAATTTTGTAGCTCTTGCTTTTCCTATATATTTGTTGATTTTTAATATTTTTATATCAATCTTGATTTTAAGAAAGAAAATTTTTAAAAGATTTTGAATTTAAATATTAATATATGAAAAAAATAATTTTGCCAAAAAGATTAAGTAGAGATATTATTTACAAGAGTCCTTGGATTAATCTTTATACTGATAAAATTTTATTTCCATCTGGAAAAATTATAGAAAAATATCATTTTTTGGATTATATAAAAGGATCTGTAGTTATTTTATTACAAAATACTAAAAAAGAAATATTATTTATAGAATCTTTACGTTATACAGCTCAAAGAATAGAATTAGAATTGCCAGCAGGGCATATTGAAGAAGGGGAAAGTATATTAAAAACAGCGAAAAGAGAAGTTGAGGAAGAAACAGGGTATATGACAAAAGATTTAAAAATCGTATATAGTTTTAATCCTTCAAATGCAATATCTAATCAAGTTGTACATGTTGTATTTGGGAAAATCAGTGATAAATTACAAAAAAGTTTTGACACGGATGAGGTAAAGAATGTAAAATGGATTTCCAAAACTGAGATTAAAAAATTAATAAAACAAAAAAAGATAAAGTGTGGTGTATCTTTGATACCAATTTTATTGTATTTAGCAGAAATATAAAATCTAATATAATTATATAATTTATGAAAAAAAATCAAAAACATATTATAATATTTTCTCATGGATTTGGAGTTTTGAAAGATGATAGGGGATTGTTTACTGAACTATCCAAAGGTTTTTTGCAAGATAAAATTGAATCAGTAATGTTTGATTATAATGAAATTGATTATGATAAAAAAGAAATTACTGTAAAACCATTTAGTGAACAAGCAAAAATATTACAAAAGGTTATCAATGAAACAGTAAAAGATAATCCAGATTCTATAATTGATATAATTACTCATTCTCAAGGAGCAGTAATGGTTGCACTTGCAAAATTAGAAGGAATAAGAAGCGTTATAATATTAGCGCCATTTTTTTATACTGATATTCACAATATAATGGAAAGATATACAAAAAATTCTTCAAATGAAATAAATTTTAGTGGCACTTCAAAACGTTTACGAAGCGATGGTACTACAACTATAATTCCAGCAAGTTATTGGACAGAGCGTTTTGCTACTGATATATACAAGTTGTATAATGACCTTGCATTAACTACAGATTTGACTATTATTAATGCAGGAGAAGATGAAATTATGGATAAACGTGATCTTTCTAAAATTTTCAATGCAAAAATTATAAATATTCATGGAAATCATGATTTTTCTGGAGAAAGTAGAAAAAATTTAGTAAGTTTTGTTGAAGATATTATTATTAAGTAAATAAACTTATGCCAAATAATTTTGAAAATCCATATAGCATGGCAGATAGAGTAGAAAATTTGAGAGAAAATGATACTCCCTATGAGGATTCTGTTGTACATTTAGCAAATGAGGAAAATAAGATTAGAGATGATTTAAAAGAAAGAGGTTTAGAAGATAAAGAACTTGTTGATTATTTATCAGATAAATTTTCTACAGAAATTTTACAAAAAATGGAAGCACAAAAGGATGTGTATATAGATGTTTTGACTGGTTTTGAAAATAGAAAAGCTCTTGTAGAAAATTTACCAAAACTTCTTAGTTTTGAAAAAAGAAACAACAGAGATTGTGCTCTTTTTATGCTAGATTTAGATCATTTTAAATCTGTAAATGATACATATGGTCATGATGCAGGAGATGTTGTTTTGAAAAAAATTACTGAAGTTATAAAAAAAACACTTAGACAATCAGATTTTACATTTAGATACGGAGGGGAAGAATTTGTTATTTTTCTTATGGATTTAGATGTTGATAAAGCACATATTGTAGCAGAAAAAATTAGAGAAGAAATAAAGAAGACAGAAATAAGATTTAAAGATAATGAAGATAAAGATATTACCTTAAAAAAGACAGTAAGTATTGGTTGTGTGGACACAGGAGATATTTTAAATTGGCAAGAAGATCATGATAATATTGATATGAAAGATGTTATGAAAGATCTTATAAAAAAAGCAGATAGAGCCTTATATGAATCAAAAGAAACAGGTAGAGATAAAATTACCATTTATAAAGATTTAGAAAAAAATAGAGTTTGATATGGAGGATTTATGAGTAAACATGTTGAGAGAATTGGGGAAATTGGGGAAGAAATCAGTATAGAATTTGATCCAGTAAACGTATTTGCTATAAGGTATTTTTGCAAAACAAAAGATGGATTTGCAATTCGTGATATTGGATTTCATAATTCAACTGAAAAAGGAATGATCTATTTTAGAATATGTCTAGTAGGTTGTTGTTTTGGAAGTTGTGGTACAAAAATTATTCGTATTTCTGAAGAAGATTATAAAGATTCCTGCAACAAAGAACGTGTGAATATATAAAAGGTTCCTAAGAGGAACCTTTTAACTTTCTGTATTTTTTGTTTTGCTTATAATTTGGTAAAATAAGTATTGTAATAAGTTAAATAATATTTTTATGAAAAAAATATTAATTGTATGTTTTTTTGTATTTTTGTTTCCTTTGTTTGGTTTTGCATGGGGTGATTGTCCTTATGATCTTGTAAATGATGAATATCCAGGTCAATGTGGCAGATATATAGATACAAACAATGATAAAATATGTGATCATTCGCAAGAAAAATCCAATTTTATCATCTCAAGATAAATCGGATATTGTTTCTCAAAATGTAAATACTCAAAAAAACAATGAAAAAAATGCTTATAATTTTGTGGGAATTACTGCTATAACTTTTGTTTTGTATTTATTTACATTTTTACTTGTGAAATATAAAAAGATATCAATCGTATTACATAAAAGAATTTGGAATATATTTTTGCTCATGACATTTCTTGTAACTGCTTTTTCGGGTATTGTCTTGGTTATTAAAATAAATTATGGGATATCTATTGGTTTTCCAAATTTATTGAAAAATCATGTAGAGTTTGGAATAGCCATGGCTATTGTTTCTATTTTTCATATTTTGTGGAATATTCCTTATTTTAAAACTATATTTAAATTTAAAAAATAATAATATTATTTATGAAAACGTTTAAAAAATATTTATTTATACTTTTTGTATTTTTGATAATACCCTTTTCATTTGCGAGTGCAAAAGATTTTGCAGATAATTTGAGAGGTAGACTTTTGCTTCAAGTAGAAAGCTCTGGTAGTGTTTGGTATGTAAATCCAACTGACTCAAAAAGATATGAGATTACACGCGATAATGCATTAGATGTTTTTAGAAAATTTGCCCTTGGCATTTCAAACAAGGATTTGGAAAAAATTCCTACAGAAGTAAATAATAACAAAAAAACAAGAGAAGATTTGAAGGGTAAATTTTTACTTCAAGTAGAAAATGGAGGAAACATCTGGTATGTAGATTTTTTTGGTATAAGACACGAGGTAACAAAATTAAATTTAATAGATATTTTAAAAAAACATTCTTTGGGAATAAAAAATTCAGATTTGAATAAAATAGAAAAGTCTGAAATTATACAAAAAGAAGACGTAAATAACAACAACGATAATGTTAAAACTCCAATAAAAGCAGAACTTAGTGAAGATCAGTATTTAAAAAAATTTTTGGATTCATGGAATTTGATAAAAGAAAAATATGTTGGAGAATTAGATTATAATTTACTTGTTGAGTCAGCTATTAGTGGAATGCTTTCAAATTTGAATGATTCATATTCTAGTTATATGTCAAAAGATTCTGCTTCTGAGTTTTCTGATAGTTTAGATGGCCAGTTTGAAGGAGTCGGAATGCAAATAAATATACAAGATGGTGTTCTCACCGTAGTTATGCCAATTTCTGACTCTCCAGCTCTACTTGCTGGTATAAAAGCGGGTGATAAGGTAGTGGCTATAGATGGTATAAGTACAAATGGAATGAGTTTAGATAAGGCTAGTGAACTTATAAAAGGAAAAAGTGGTAGTATGGTTGTGCTTGATGTAATTCATCAAAATGGAAATCCAGAAAGATTCAAAGTTACAAGAGGTCTTATAGAATATTCAGGATTGTCTTATTCTATAAAAAATAATGAAGTAGGTTATATAAAAATGGAAAAATTTAGTGGTAATACAGATTTTTATTTCAAAAAAGCAATAGATAATTTATTGAATAAAAAAGTAAGTTCTTTGATTATAGATTTGAGAGACAATCCAGGTGGATATTTGGATTCTGTTGTTGCAATATCAGATTATTGGCTGGATGATATGATTATATTAAAAGAAGTGTTTCGTGATGGAAATACAAGAAATATAAATTCTCAAGAAGGGGCTATATTAAAAAATATGAAAACTGTAGTTTTGATAAATAGTAGATCTGCATCTGCTTCTGAAATATTAGCTGGGGCACTTCAAGATTACGAGCTTGCGACTATTATTGGACAGAAAAGTTATGGAAAAGGTAGCGTTCAGGAATTATTAAAATTAGAAGATGGATCATCTATAAAAGTCACTACTGCAAAATGGTTTACTCCAAATGGAAAATCTATAGATCAAAATGGTATAGATCCTGATATAGAAATTATACCAAGTCAAGATTCTGGCACTGATAGTCAATTAGAAAGAGCATTGAAATTTATAAAAACTGGAAAATAAAGTAATATTTATGAAGTATCTTCAAAAAAATATTTTGTTGGGAATTACAGGGAGAACCAATAGGCAAATTATTAGCAAAATAAAAGATATTGATGAAGAAAAAATCAAAATTGTTTCATTGTTTTTAGAATTTATAGAAAAGTCAAAAAGAAATATTATTTATGATATTCTAAAAAAATCTAGTATAAAAGAAATTCCACTTGTACATATTAGAGATGATTTTGAAAGAGATGAAATAAAATTTTTAAAAGAAAATTATAATACAAAGTATTTTACTATTCATGAAGATCATTTTAATTTTATAAATAATTGGAAAGGTTATTATAAGAATTTATATTTGGAAATGAATACTGATAATTTTGTTTCAAAAAAAGTAAAAATAAATAAAATTGGTGGGTTTTGTATAGATTTGTCTCATTTTAAGGTGGAGGAGCAAAAATGGTCAAAAGAGTTTTTGTATATTTTGAAAAATAAAAATAAAAATATTTTTTTGTGTAATCATATAAATGGATATTCTTACAAAAAAAACAAAGATTTGCATACTATAAAAAATTTATCTGAATTTGATTATTTATCAACTTTACCAAAATTTATTTTTGGAAAAATAATAGCAATTGAGACATTCAATAAAATAGAAAATCAATTAAAATTTAAAAAATATTTATTAAAAATTTTAAATAATCAAGCTAAGTCTGGTAATACTGTTAGACGGAACAAATAGTGATTAAAATTATGAAACTAAAAAATTATATTTTAAATAAATAATTATTTATGAATGATATAAAAAAAGAATTGCAATCTTTGAAAAATCCTATTCAAGCAAAAATATTACAGAGATTTTTCAAAACAGGAATTGGCGAATATGGAGAGGGAGATATTTTTTTTGGAATAAAAGTTCCAATACTTCGTCAGACAGCAAAAAAATATTTTGATATAAATTTGAGAGAAGTTGAAGAATTGCTAAAAAGTGAAATACATGAGTATAGACTTATAGCTCTTTTTATTTTGGTAAAAAAATATGAATTATCAAAAAATGAAACAAGTCGTGAAAAAATATTTAAAATTTATATCAAAAATAAAAGGTATATAAATAATTGGGATCTGGTTGATTTGTCAGCTCCAAACATAGTTGGAAATTATTTATTAAATAAAGATAGGAATATTTTGTATAATTTTGCAAAATCAGATCATTTGTGGACAAAAAGAATAGCAATGTTATCTTGCTATACTTTTATAAAAAATGGAGAAACAAAAGATACACTAAAAATTGCAGAAATTTTGCTTAATGACAAACATGATTTAATTCAAAAAGCTGTTGGTTGGATGCTTAGAGAGCTTGGTAAACGTGTGAGTCAGAATATAGAAGAAGAGTTTTTGAAAAAATATTATCAAAAAATGCCACGCACAACACTTCGTTATTCTATAGAAAGATTTAGTGACAAGAAAAAGAAGTTTTATATGAGTAAATAGGTTTATAAAAAGTTAAGGCCGTGTGCGATTTTTCGCACACGGCCTTTTATAATTTACTCCTTTGTTATTTCAACAATCTTTTGGAAAACTCTATCTCTATCATATGTAGACAAGAAACAGTGTCCTCCTATAAATTCTTGGACATTGGTTTTTCCATATGCAACAGATAAGTCGATGACATTATCTGTTTTACATATGAAGATATAATCTGAAGAACTTATTTCTGGTATTTCATATTGAGCCAAAATTATCTCATACATTGTGTGTGGAGATATTTTTTTTGGTACAAAACTGGGAATATCCATTTCGCCAATTTCTTCTTCAGAAAAACCTCTTGGAAGTATTGGAATCCTTATAAACTTAATTAGCTTTAGAAAAGATATAGACAAATCATATGATCCATTGATGAGTCTATGTATGGGGATTTTCCAATAAGGCGATATGAATACTCTCTTTTTCGCTTTTAAGTGAACTGCAAAGAGGGCACCTATGCTAAATCCAATAACAAGATCTATATCAGAATCTGTACTGACTTGAATCTTTTTTTTGGATTTGAGAAAGAAGGTCTGAGAAAGATTCTATACAATTAGGAATTTCAAATATTATGAGATCCCAGTTGTTTTTTGAAGATTCTTTTATGAACCATAGTACACAAGCATCTTCAAGTTTCATTCCCCAGCCTAAAACGAAGACTACTTTTATCCCTCTTCCTGGGATAATCTTATAAACTATGGAATCTTTCATGATTCCCTCCTATATTTTTTTGTTAATGTAGATTTATATCATTTTTGTGCTTTTAAGTCAATGATATTATTTACTTATTTTAATACTTAATATAAACTAAATTTATAGAAATATTATGTCAAATATAACAGACGAGATCAAATCAAGGCTAGATATTGCTGATACTATTTCAGAATATATACACTTAAATCAAGCTGGAGTAAATTGGAAGGCAATATGTCCTTTTCATAGAGAAAAAACTCCTTCTCTTTTTGTATCTACAGAAAAACAAATTTGGCATTGTTTTGGATGTGGGGCAGGTGGTGATATTTTTGAATTTGTGAAAAAAATAGAAGGAGTAGAATTTCCAGAAGCACTTAGGATTTTGGCACAAAAAGCAAATGTAACAATTGATTACAATTACAATCCAGAGTTGAGCAACAAGAAAACAAAGATTTTAGATATTTTAGAAGAATCTGCTAATTATTACCACAAAAATTTAATAGAAAGTAATAATGCAAAAATAGCTAGAGATTATTTGGAAAATAGAGGAATGACTCAAGAATCAATAAGGACATTTTTATTGGGTTATAGTGAAGATTCTTGGACTGGATTATTGGATTATCTAAAAAGCAAAGGATTTATAGAAAAGGATATAGAAGCATCTGGTATGATACTCAAATCAAAACAAGGTAGTTATAGTTTTTATGATAGATTTAGGGGAAGACTTATGTTTCCAATAAATAATATTTTTGGTCAGACAGTGGGATTTACGGCAAGAGCTTTGAAAGAAGATGACAATAAACAAGGGAAATATATAAATACTCCACAAACAGATGCTTATGATAAAAGTAGTGTGCTTTACAACTTAGATCTAGCAAAAGTAGAAATAAAAAATAAAAATTATACTGTTTTGGTAGAAGGAAATATTGATGCAATATCTTCGTATATGTCAGGAGTAAAAAATGTAGTAGCATCGTCAGGCACTGCACTTACAAAAGAACAAGTAAAAATTCTTAAAAGATATTCAGAAAATTTGATAATTGCTTATGATGGAGATTTGGCAGGTGTAAAAGCTACATTTAGAATAATAGATAATGCACTTTCTCAAAATATGAACGTAAAAATAGTTTCTCTTCCAAAGGGAATTGATCCAGATGATCTTATAAAACGAGGAACTGACAAATGGATTGATGCAATAAAAAAAGCAAAGCCTATTATGGATTTTGTTTTTGATAGAGTAATTTCTTCTGCTGATTTAAACAATGTTTTCCACAAAAAACAAGTTGCAAAAACAATCCTTGTATTTATTTCTAAATTTAGTGATGAAATAGAAAAAGAAACTTATTTGAAAAAATTAAGTGATATTATTGATATAGATTATGACATGTTGAAGAAAAAATTAGGTGAAATAATATCTAATAAAAAAAATAAAGAAATAGAACAAAAAGATTCAAGTCTAGAATATAGTCCAATAGATAAAAACAAAATAGATGAGTTTTTGAAGGAAATAATAGCTCTTAGTATGAATTTTCCAGAAAATCTAGAATACTTGTCCTCAAACCTTGAATTGGAATATATTCAAGATAATTTAGTAGGAAATCTTTACAAGGACATAATAATACACTATACTAAGAATAATTCATTCAGTTTTGATTTATTTAAAAAATCATTAGATGTAGAGCGTTCAGATCTGTTGGATTTGGTTGCTTTTGTTTTTGAAAATGGTTATTCAGATTATGATAAAAATCAGGCTTTTGTTGAAATACAAAAATTAGTTTTGAGTTATAAAGAAGAATTTTTGAATAAAAAATTGAAACAAACTAACTTGCTTATGAATAAAGCGAGAATTGAAAAGAATTCAGAATTAGAAGATAAATATTTTAGAGATTTAAATGATATTAATATAAAAAAAAGAAATTTAAAATAATTTTATCTAAATTAGCTAAACATGGTTTAGTTAAATAAATATTATGCTAAAAAAAGCATCTAAAAAAAATATAACAAAAATGAAAAAAATTGCTATCAAAAAGATTGTAAAAATTAAGACAAAAAAGAATATTCCAAAAAAAATAAATAAATTAAAAGTTTCTCCAAAGAAGGTTACAAAAGTTGTAAAGAAAATTTTGGATAAGTCTAAAAAGAAAATTGTTTTAAGTAAAAAAGTTGTAAAGAAAAAAGTTATTTCTAAAAAAACCAAAAAAGTAGCAAATAAAACTTTGAAATCAAATTCTAAGAAAAAGAAAGATATAAAAAAAGAGGATGAAATAGCAAAAGGTGTTATTATTCCAAAAGAAGAAGTTTTAAATGATCTTTTGAAAGAAGGTAGAAATAGGGGATTTATAACAGAAACAGAGATTTTGTATGCATTTCCAGAAATGGAAGAATATTTGAATATGTATGATGCTTATTTGGATTTATTGGAAAAAAATAGTGTAGAAATAGTTTCTGCAGATGTTGGAATATTAAATTATAACGTTGGTAACGAGTCAACTGGTATAAAAGTAGATATAGCTGGACTTACTTTTGATCTTGGAAAAATATCTTCTGATTCTATACAAATGTATCTTAGAGAAATAGGCAAAGTTCCTCTTCTTACATCAGCAGAGGAGGTGTCTCTTGCAAAAAGAAAAGAGTGCGGAGATGTAAGTGCAAAAATGCAACTTATAAAAGCGAATCTTCGTCTTGTTGTAAGTATTGCAAAAAAATATACAGGACATTCTTTGTCTTTACTTGATTTGATACAAGAGGGGAATATTGGACTTTTTCGTGCTGTAGAAAAATTTGAATACAGAAAGGGTTATAAATTTTCTACTTATGCTACTTGGTGGATAAGACAGGCTATTACTCGTGCACTTGCAGATCAGTCGAGAACTATTAGAATTCCAGTCCATATGGTTGAAACTATAAACAAATTTCAACAAGTACAAAGAAGATTAATTCAGGATTTGGGAAGAGAGCCATTGCCAGAGGAAATTGCCTATGAAATGGGAGAAGATGTTGACAAAATTCATCATATTATAAAAATAGCCCAAGAAACAGTTTCACTTGAAACTAGTATTGGGGATGATGATGAAGATTCAACACTTAGTGACTTTATTGAAGATAGAAATACTCTTTCTCCAGACAAGGTAGCATCACTTAGATTACTCAGTGATCATGTAAAAGAAATAATTTCAGATCTTACTCCACGTGAGCAAAAAATATTAGAAATGCGTTTTGGTCTTACTGATGGTATAGCTCATACTTTGGAAGAAGTTGGTCAAGAATTTGGAGTAACTCGCGAAAGAATTAGGCAAATAGAGGCAAAAGCACTTGAGAAAATTGCTTCGAAGTCCGGTATTGCGAAATTGAGAGACTACTAATAATTGTGTAATAGTATAATTGTCTAATTGATTAATAGACTAATTGAATAATAGTATAATTGGGTTAAGGGTTGATTTTTTGGAATAGTTATTCTATAATCTTATTACTTAGAATTTTAAATTATTTCGCGGTAGCTCAGTTGGTTAGAGCGACTGGCTGTTAACCAGTAGGTCGTCGGTTCGAACCCGACCCGCGAAGCCAACCTGTATGAACAGAGGTTAAAGCCTCTGTTTTTGCTTTATTTAAAGGGTGTTTATCCAGTTCTAACCTTAAGTATTTTTGCTCTAATTCTTTATAGTCATTTTCTATTGGAATAAACCAATCATTGAACCCTATAGACAGCTTTTTATCAGTAATTGTTATCATTTTTCCTATTCCAGATAGAATTTCTCTCTTTAGTTCTAACCTATTTTCTACCCTTGCCTTTAAGAACGCTTTATGGGCATAAGTAGCAAAATTAAAAGTTTTCTCTGCTAACTCTAACCAGTTTTCAGCCCTTGCTTCTGTGCTACGCAAACATTCTTTCATTTTTGATATTTTGCTTGTAAGTTCATTTTTCTCTTTTAAGAAGGCATCATCATCAATAAGTTGGCGATATCTCATTTTAGTAAGTTCATCTAATTCATTTTGTGCTTTTACTAGATTTGTATGTTGCATTTCATAAATTTTAGACCTATCTTCTATTTCAGTATCATTTTTTTTATTTAAATCTTCTAATGCCCAATGTAGAAATTCTGGGAGAATTGTTAATCTCCCCATTTCTCTTTCAATCTCTAATTCTAAACTATCTTCTTTAACGCAACTTTTTTGAGTGCAATTGACTTTTCTTGTCTTTCTTGTGCAATGATAGTAAGTGTATTGTTTTATTTCTTTAGTTGTTTGTAGTAGTTTATTTTTTGTTTCCGCAGTATATAGACATCCACACTCTTTACATCTAATTAAACCAGTAAATGCAAATTCTTTACTTTTTGGTTTTATAATGCCTTTTCTCCCAAGAAGTCTTTGAACTCTATCATATTCTTCAAGCGTAATCATTGCTTCGTGTTTACCTTCATATTCAATTCCTTTGTTTTTAATAATCCCAGCATAAAATGGATTTTTAAAGACATCATAAATACCACTATATGAAAGAGGATTACTACCCATTCTTTTAAATTTACGAGTTCTAAAACCCCATTCATTGTTTGCAATATTTAAAATTTTTCTGGGAGTATAATTGCCAGTTAACATTAAATCCCACATATTACGAACAAGGCTAAAACGTTCAGGGTCCTTTATAATAGTTTTATTTTCTCTTTCATTAAGGTAGCCAAGTGGTGGAACTCCATTTTGCCATCCAGAATTTACTCTTTTTAGTATTCCACGTTTAGTATCTCTACTTAAATCTAAAATATATTGATTGGCTTGACCAGTTTCTACGCTAAATAATAATACGTTATCGCTTGGGAGATATTCTTTTTCAATTGTTCTAATTGATTTTATTATTCCTTGTTGTAGGAGCCATCCAAGTTTGCCACTGTCAATTGGATTACGTGTTAATCTGTTTAAAGCCCAACATAGTATTCCATTAGCTTCCCCATTTTCAATTTTTTTTATCATCTCGTCAAATACAGGACGATTATTTGGTTTTTTAGCTGATTTCGCTTCTGTAAATACTGTTTTAGTATTTATGTCTAGATTTGTAGCTAATTTTTGTAAAGTTTCTGTCTGGTCTTCAATAGACTGAACTTGTTTATCTTCGCTTTCAGAAGATTTTCTTGCATACACAAAGTATGTAATTTTGTTTTGTTCTAATTTCATATTTTTATAATTTATAAATTAAAAGGACGACTATGGTTGACCCAATTCCGCTTTTCCGAAGAATTGCTTTATTGGCATAGTCGCCCTTTTAAGACAACAAAGCAGTAAAAAACTTCGGAATTTTTTTCGGATTGGGTCAACGTATATATTATAACATTATTTTCTAATGTTGATAAACTTGCCAAAAGATTTATCTAGGCGAGATACCATCATTATAAAACTTTGTTCAAAGTCTTCTCTCATTTTAATTAAACGTTTAAATTTTCTTGTCGGCTTACCGTTATAATAAAATCTTCTAACTTCTTTTTCTGCCCTTTCAATACTTGCAGAAGATAGAGAACTTCCTCTAAATTTGCCACCCCTCATTTGAGAGGAATAAGCTATATTTCCGCAATGTCTACACCCAAACCATTTTCCTATACTGAAAAGCACACCGACTCGTCTCCCACAAACTTTTCCATTTTTTATCAAAGGACATATAAACCAATATCTTTTACCGCCATAATTACATTGAGTAGTAGTTAATTTAATTTTATAATCCATATTTTCTTTTTCTTTTGTATCCCTGTTTGTTTGTGTATATCGCAATACAATATTATTGTCTTTATTATTTATAGTAATAATAAATCCAATACTATTCTCATTCTGATTTATCCCAGAGACCCATCTAATGCCTCCATATTGAAGACCCCCATTAAGATACCCGTGTTTTTTTAACCAAGATATTTTTAAACTATTACTCCATTCTGCTTCTTGTTTCGCCATATATTTTTTATAAATCCGCCGAAATCATTAGAGATTATATTTATACATTATTTAGATAAAAGATTATTTGATGTCTAATAAAGGGATTTTTGGATTTAATTTTAATTTTTTTAATTAAGTATTTTATTATCATTTTACGAAACGAACCCATTTTTATTCTTTTTCTGTATTTATATCGACAGCCATAGGTAGAGGAACTTTCTCTCCCATACGAGTAGCTTGAATACGTTGTAATTCGTGAAGAGCTTTGTATATGCCACGTTCAATACTTGCCTCATAACGAATAAGTTTTCCGTATGTATCACGATTAGCAAAATCATAACTCAATGCACCCCCAAGTGTTTTATCAGCTTTACCCATTGAAAAACTTATACTATTACTCATATCGTTATCCATCATCTCTTTTTCTATTTGCATTACTCGTTTTAATCTCCATACATTGGCTGTTATTCTATCAACTAAGACTAATTCAAGCTCTGTTTTTGGCTCTAATTCAGCTCTTAATTTTTTGCCTATATCAATAAGAGCTCCCTCATCTTCTCCGTCTAATAAAATCTCTTTACTTAACAAACCGTGTTTTAAGGCATTGTATTTGCTTATTGCCTTACCTTCTTCAGTTTTTACTCCCCCAAGTTTTGCATTTTCTCGGTTTGCATCTAACTGTTTTTGTGATATTTCGTTCATATTTTTATTGATTATTTTGTAAAAAAATGTCTAATTTTAATTGTTAGTTTTTACCCCACTATCTAACTCACTATTGTTTTGGTTATTTAATGAAGCGAATGGAGTGGTGGGGCAGATGAGTATTTTTCTTTTATCATTTACGTCTTGTTCTTGGACTATAAGTCCAGCATTTTCTAACATCGGAATAATCTGTTGTCTGACAAGCCAATCTGCTAAAATTCTGCCAAAGATTTTTAGATGTCCCTGTGTTATTTCTCGTCTTGTTAGTCCGACTCTATCTTTAGCCTCCCATATTGGAAGTATCACCTCTTTATAAATTTGATAGATAAAAGGCGGTAGATTAAATTCTTGACTGTCAGAAATAGCATTCCAAACTTCAAAAGCATTATCTACATCTTCTTCGTTGGCTATTATTGTAGAGCCATCTTTTTGTCTATACCATAAATTTAACAATGCAAAGGCTTTTATTAGAGAGATAATTCTCCCAATATCTCTTTGGTTTCTAGGCTTTAATATTTTGTTTTCATTAAAAAACAGATTTTCTATTTTTTGAGGACAGCCAATTTTAATATTGTCAATTTCTGCTAATCTAATAGCTTCAATTCTTTCTATAAGTAATTTACGTTTAGAATTATTTTCTAACGAAAAATTATAGAAACCACTGTCAGTCTCTTTTCTTATTTTTTGATGTATTGCTTCTTTGATTTTTTCTTTGTTAGTTTCTGGACTTAATAAAAGAAATCTTGTTGTTTCTTGTTCGTCTATTCTTAGCCCAGCTGTGCAAAAGATTACCGAAGGAAATCCTTTAAGAAATATATTTTTAGTTCTTAGTCCCGCTCTTTGAGATTTGTCAGTAATTTTTATACAGATTTCTTTTTTATCGTGAGATAGTAGAGGTCTTAGATGTTGGAGTAGTAATGTGTGTGGTTGGTCAAGAAAAATTAAAATCTTTCTTGATAAATCCACTATATAGCCATTTTTCTCTTTGCTAAATTCGCCCACATCGTGAAAAAAAGCAGTTGGACTGCAATAGCCAACTTCAATAATATCTTCTTTTGGGAATAATTGAGCGATTTCAGTGGGTATATATGATTTACCAGTAGAGGACGGGGCATTGAAACTTATATTCAACTGGGAGCTTTCTGTATATGCCGATAATTCGCACAGAAAGGTTATTAGTTTGTTATTTTCATCTTTTTTGATAGTTATACCTAAAATATCAATTAACTCCTTAGGAGTAAGTATATTAAATTTAGGGGCATCTTTTTTTGACTCGATATTGTTTGGGTCATTTGTAATTGTAATATTTTCCATATTTTTAATGTTAACTTTTATTAGGGTTGTTTGGGGCGTAAATCTCTTTACGGCGTTCTTGAACTTGATTATATTCTTCTTGCGTCATTGGTTTATAAACAAGCTTAATAAGTCGGATGAGTTTTATTCCCTGTTCGTATGCTTCTTCTCGGCTAATATCCTTACCGAAACGATTTTTATAAAGCATTTGATATTTTGTTATTTGCTCATCTGACAACATAGTTTTATTCCGAATAAATTCTATTTTTTAACATTTTTGTGTTGTCAAAAAATGTCCTTGCTTTGACCTCTAATTTATTTGCCCAATATTTGTCTGCCATCAATTCAATACCCTTTTCTAAAATAAATATAAATTGAACCTTTTTGATATTAGATTTATTTAAAGACACAAGCTTAAAACCAACACTTATAAGTGCGGAACTACACCCCAAATCCGTAGTAAAAAAATATCTATTTTTACTATCTAGAGGCATATATTCAAATTCTCTAATCTGTTTTTTTTGTAATATTTTTTTCATAATCATTTTTAGTTAATTAAATAGTTCTAAAATATTTAATCAATAAAAAAACCGATAGTCGTCCTATCGGTGAAAGTTGATTATGAATAATAAAAAAAGCCAAAACAACAAACACCAGTTCGGGACGAACTGTTATCTATTGTCTTGGCTCATTTAGCTACCCATTAAGGGGTAGATTACCTAAATAGTCTCAACAAGGCTTGCATTATATCAAACCCTTTTAAATGGGTGAGCTATATAATTTAAGCTATCTTATCGATTTTTTAATGAACTTATATTTAAAATATAATCTATCTAATATTTTATGTCAAGTCTTTATTTTTTGTTTATTAAAAATTTAATCACACCTTGTTTATTTATAGAGAAGTAATTCTCTTTTCTGCATTTGTAGCATACTTTGAATTTATTGATACGAAAGTTATTTAAGTAATCTGATATTTGTTTTTCATTATTAAGTTTTTCTTTAAGAAAGTGTTTGCATTCGGCACATCTCCAATCTACTTCAGGATTGTTTTTTAATAATAGTTTAATTTTCCCAACCTGTGGTGTAATAATTTCCTTGCGGATATTATTATTTAAATTTTCTAGAACTGACACATTTAAAATTATAAATTTTGTAGGAACTTCTGATATGCCTAAAATCTGTGGTCTTTTTGTTTCCCCAAATTCAACATCTGGTTCGTTTTTATATAATATTTTTATAGCTCCAGAGTAATCGGCTAACCATAAACAAATTTCTTTATACTTATTTCCTATATTAGCAAAGTCTATTGCCCCTTTGGACGTTTTAAATTTTAAAATCAAAGTCAATGTTTCAAGAATATAATTACGTCCATTTTGTCCACTATATTTTTTAAGTAATCCGTAATATTTATTTTTTGATATTTTTATAAATTTATCTAATTCTTTTTTATTATAAGAAAGATGAATGTATTTAAGATTATAGGTGTCGTATTTATCGTCTTCATCTTCAAATTTTATCAGTTTTCTTTCTTCAAGTCTTTTTAGTATATCTACAATTTCATCAATTGTCAGTTTCGGAAAGTCTTTTGGTTCTATGGTTATGGTATTCAAAAACTTTTTTTCATCCCTGTTTATTATTAGAAGTAATTTTTCTGCAATTAGTAGGTTTTTATTTTTTGTATCTATTCCTTTTGGCATAATTTTGTAATTATAATTTTAATATTGCAGGTAGATTTTATCTCCTGTATAATAAATACTATCAAATGTTAAGTATTAAATCAAAACAGAGAAAATGAGAAATAGGCATAAAACACTAGGTTTTAATGCCGATTATTTTACAATTTAATCGCCTAACCCTTATGAAGTAAAATTCTAAGGTATGGTATAAAACCCAACCACGATAGTAAGCTCCTCATCGAGCAACTCGTGGTTGGGTTATGCAGGGAAACTTGCATAGGTAGTCAGCAGTGATTATCTGTTCGTGGGGAGCTTTTTGTTTCCTACGAAACTCAAAACCCAACCACAATGAAAAAATTACAATTACAATCTGCGGATAAACTTTCTGCAAAGAATGTTCATATTGAAGATTTCGAAAGCAAACAACAGAAATTGTTTCTCAAAGAAATTGAAAATCTTAAAAATGAAATTAAAAAACTTAAATCAAGAAAAAAATACGGACTTGTATGGGAGGACAAACCAGAACAAGTTGTTGATATGTGTAAGGATAAATTACCTGTTCTAGTAGAGGAAAAAAATAAAGAAATTAAGGCCGATAAAAACAAACCAATTGATATTTTAATTGAGGGCGATAACTATCACTCCCTTTCTGTTTTAAATTACACTCATAAGGGGAAAATAGATGTTATTTATATTGACCCACCATACAATACTGGCAATAAAGATTTTATTTATAATGACCGTTATGTAGACAAAGAAGATAATTATCGTCATTCTAAGTGGCTCTCCTTTATGAATAATAGGCTAAGGCTTGTAAAAAATTTATTAAAAGAAGATGGGTTAATTTTCATTAGTATTGATGACAACGAAGCTTCTCAACTTAAATTGTTATGCGACGATATTTTTGGTGAACAGAACTTGCTGGATATTTTTTATTTACAAGTTAGATATGCAGGAAAATCACTTAATGAGAAAGACGATTTTCAAAAATTGATTGAACAAGTTTTAATTTATGCAAAAAATAAACATAAATTTAAACCAAATAAACCCAGTGATATTTATTCACTTGCTAAGTTTAAGTTTAGGGTGGTTGAAAAAACTAGGGGTAAAAAAATAAAACTTGGAAATAAAGAAGTGGAGATATTTAAGAAAGGAGAATATGAGATTATTGAAGAAAAAGAAGAAAATATAAACCTATTAAAAGCAACTTGGGCTAGCGGTAGTGTTCTTAAGGGAAATACTTCTGGAAAATTTTTTCATACTTATTTAGAGAATAGGAGAGACATAGATGGACTTGGAACTTTATATAAAGTATATGGAATTGGTGAAGATGGTATTGGCTATAGATATTTTACTGGTCCAAAGAAAAGCACAGCTACAAAGGGGATATTTTATACAGGCATTCCAAATTTTAGAAGGACTGATATTGAAGGGGGAATAGATAGTCATAAAGAACGTCCAATAGTTAACTTTTATGATTATAGTGGGGATTTTGGCAATATAAGACACGAGGGAGCCGTTGATTTTAGGAGTGGTAAGAAACCAACTAAAATGCTTAAGGAACTTATTAACTTGAATGGGAACAAAAAATCTGTGGTTCTAGATTTTTTTGCAGGTTCTGGTTCTACTGGACACGCTGTTGAGATATTAAATAAAGAAGATGGAGGAGAACGCCAATTTATTCTCTGCACAAGTAATGAAGGTGATGTTTGCACAAAAGTTTGTTATCCAAGAATTAAAAACGTATCTAAGGATTTCAATAATAATGTTAAGTATTTTAAAACTGATTTTGTAGACGCAAAACAAACTGACCGTAATAAGAAAAAACTTATTGATAAATCTACAGAAATGCTTTGTTTAAAAGAGTCTTGTTTTAAATTAGTTAAGAAGGGTGAAAGTTTTAAGATTTTTACGAATAATAAAAATAAATATTTAGGTATAGTTTATGATGATACAGGAATTGAGTCATTTAAAAAAGAAGTTAATAAATTAAATAAGTCAATTATCACTTATATTTTTTCTCTCGACGATAGTGCTAGAGAGGAAGAATTTGAAAATATAAAAAGATTGGTTGAGTTAAAGCCCATACCAGTCGTTATCCTTAATGTTTATAAAAGAATATTCAAATGATTAAATTAAAAGATTATCAAAAAGAGGCAGTAGAAAATTTACATCAAAAAATAGAAAAATCTTTAAAGTCTCCAGAAAGTGAAGTTGTAGTATTTCAAGCCCCAACTGGTTCTGGTAAAACAGTTATGGTTTCTGCTTTATTAAAAGAATTTGTAAGAAATAGGCAAGATAATAATAAATTTTCTTTTGTTTGGGTTTCTGTAAGAATGTTGCACGAACAAAGCAAAGAAAAACTAGAAAGCTATTATGAAGATGATGGGAATTTAAGATGTTCTTATTTTGAAGATTTAGAAGACCGTAAAATTGATGAAAATGAAATATTATTTATCAATTGGCACAGTATAAACAAAAAGGATATAAATATTTTTATAAAAGACAATGAAAAGGATAATAATTTAAGTAATATCATAAAGAATACTAAAGAAGACGGCAGATTTATTATTTTGATTATAGATGAAAGTCATCATACCGCAGGTGCAGAAAAATCAAAAGAGCTTATTGAGATTATTGGTCCCAAAATAACGCTAGAAGTTTCAGCGACACCACACTTAACAGAAAAAGTTTCGGAGATAGAAAAGGTTCGTTTGTCTGATGTTAAGGCAGAAGAAATGATTAAATCTGAAATATCAGTTAATCCAGAGTTCCTTAATATTAAAATTGGTTTAAAAAGTAGTGATGAGATAGTTATAGAGCAAGCTTTAAAGAAGAGAGAAGAGTTATTAAAGATGTATAAAAGGGAGGGTTCAAAAATAAATCCCTTAATGCTTATTCAACTCCCAGATAATAAAAGTAATTTAGTGAGTAAAAAAGAGGGGGTGATAAAACTTTTAAATAAAAAAGGAATAACTGAAAAAAATGGAAAACTTGCCATCTGGTTATCTGAGGATAAATCTGATACTTTGCCAAACATTGAAAAAAATGATAATGAAGTTGAGGTCTTGATATTTAAACAAGCAATTGCTTTAGGTTGGGATTGTCCAAGAGCTTCGATTTTAGTGATTTTCAGAGAGTCAAAAAGTTTTACTTTTACAATCCAAACGATAGGTAGAATAATGAGAATGCCAGAGTTAAAATATTATTCAAAAGAACCAGAATTAAATGTTGGATATGTTTTTACAAATTTACCCAACATAGAAATTACGGAAGATTACGCAAAAGACTATATAACTATTTATGAGTCAAAAAGAGATAGCAAGCTTTATAATAATATTTCTTTGCCATCAATTTATCTAAGAAGACAAAGAGAAAGAACTCGTTTATCTGGAGAATTTGTGAAGATTTTTACAAAAATTACCGAAGCAAATAATTTTAAGAAACAAATAAATCTTAAGCCTTCAAAAATTATAAATCCTATAATAGCAGAGGGTAAAATTATCGATATTGATAAATCAGGTGAAATTGAACATAAAGGAATGCTTAAAGTATCTTTAGATGAAAAAGAATTACAAGACAAGTTTGATAGATTTATAGTGCAAAATTGCACTCCTTATTCACCAGCGGACTCAAGCGATAGAATGAAAACGGCGATTTATCAATTTTTTAATAAGGAATTTAAATTTGATAAATATGACTCTAAGGTTCAAAGAATGGTTTTAGGTAAAGAAAATATACAACTTTTTGTTAATATTCTTAATTTAGCTAAAGAAAAATATAAGAAAGAGGTTGTGGAGAAATTAAGTGAAAAAAGAGAACTACAAGCAATTTCTAATTGGGAGGTGCCAATATTTATAACTTATAATAGTAGATATAAAAAGGAAGAACAACCTATTTCTGTTATGAAACCATTTTATGTTGCAACTCAAAGTGAGCCAGAAAGATTATTCATAGAGTTGCTTAATAATTCAAAAAAAATTAAGTGGTGGTATAAGAATGGTGAGGCAGAAATAAAATATTTTGCAATTTTAAGGTCTGATGATAGAGCATTTTATCCAGATTTTATAATTCAATTTAAAAACGGAACTATTGGAATATTTGAGACTAAAAGTGGATTTACAGCGGGTGAAGACGCAAAAGAAAGAGCTGAAAGTTTGCAAAGATATATTAAGAAACAAAATAAGTCTGGTAAAAAAATTATTGGTGGTATAGCTATCTATGTCAATGGAACGTGGCGATACAATGATAATGATAAATATAAATACGACCCAAATAATTTAAGTGAGTGGAAAATTTTGAGTTTGTAAATATATGAAAAAGCCACGAGAAATAATAACCGAAGATTTCGTTCAAAAGACCATAATAAAATATTTAGAATTAAAAGGGTGGGGTAAATCGTTAAAGAGTTCTGAATTGTGGGAGCAGGGTGTTGATATAAAAGTTTGTAATAATCAATTTTCTAGATATTGGCTTATAGAAGCTAAGGGAGACCCATCAATCAATGTAAAAAATCCAAGTGGAAGTCAAAGTAGTAGTTTTAATTCAGCTTTAGGGCAGATTATTACAAGAATGCACAGAAATGGTAAAAGAGGTTATAAATATGGTTATAAATATGGTGTAGCTCTCCCAGTGTCATTTAGAAGTATGGTCATAAGAAAAATGTCTTTTGATGTAATGGATAAATTAAACCTTTATCTATTTTTTGTTGATAGTCTTGGGAGAGTTGAAGAAATAAACTATAAGGATTTAAAAAATCTAAGAACAAAGAAAAATGGAAAATAAAAAATCATCAGAGTGGACTCAAGAAGAACGGGATAGGATAGTTGGTTGTTTTAGGATACTTATTGAAATGGATAAAAAACAAAATCCAGATTTATATAAACCAAGTATTTTAGAAGTAGAGGATAATTGATTGTATACAAGAATAAGTATATTATAAATAATATCAATTGAAGCCATAGAAAATATGCAAAAATCAAATAAAATCATAGGAATAGTTTTAGTATCAGTATTATTGGTAGCTCTTATTTTCATTATAATTTTCAAAGAAAAGGATATAAAAAAGAATTATAATAATTTCCAAATAGAGTTAAATAATAAAGATGAGAAGCAGGATATCTCTAAGAGTGAAATTGGTATTTTATACAATCAATATATTGCTGATACAGAAAATAAAGAAAATGAGTTAAAGTCATTATTAAAGCAAGATAAAGATTTAAAATTTATTCCTATTGAAACACTGTATCAAAGTGAGCTAACGAATAATAATCCAAAGTATCCAACATTGAATTGCGGCAAAGAAAAAGTTGAATTTACATTTATTCCAGACCCATATAGAAAAGAGGCAACTGAAAATGTTATTTTTGAAGATGGGACAGGTATTCAAGTTATAAACAAAGAAACCAATAAAATACTTCAACAAGAAAAAGTGTATGGCATTTTGGACATAGAGAAATTGAATTTCAACAATTTAGATTATTATATAACAAGTGAATATACGGGTGGTGCCCATTGTTGTTTTGAAGAAAGAGTGATTGTTTGTAAAAATGGTAAATTTAATATTGGTGATGTTGTTAATTATGGCAGTAATGGTGAATTGGGAGATTTTTTTATAAAAAACAATCAGATTTATTTTACGAAATCAAATGGTAGATTTGATTATTTTAATCTTAGCTATACGTCATCTAGGGGAATGGAGTATCTAGCCTTTTATAAGTTAGATACTAATTCTAATAAATTCATAGATGTTTCTAAAGAATTTCCAGATTATTATTCTAAATTAGCAAAACAACAAAATGATTGGCTAATTAAATTAAAAAAATATCAACCAAGTTTTTTTAGTGGAGCAGAAGAATTGTGGTATTACCCACTGATTAAAAGATTAACAGCTAATTATTTATCTGGAGAAAGTAAAGAGATTTATGAAAAACAATTCTTAGATGATTTTAATTATTTTATAGATGGTTCTTCTGTTGATAAACAACATTTCTTATTTCCTATAGAAAAAAAAGATATTAAGAAGATATTTGATGATGCAATGAAAATTTTAATAGGAGAATATACAACAACATAGGTGTTATTATGGGGTTATTGCTAGTGAGTATGCGGGTTGTGGATAACTTATTGACATTATTATTTATATGGTGTATATTGTAAGTAATAAATCCTTATCATTTGCTTCGGCTATGATAAGCAACAAGAACCTTACGGCTCTTGTTTTTTATTTAATGGGCTAGTATTATATATTCATACTATAATTTATCATTAAGCTGTATGAACAATAAAAGAGTAGCTGTTTTTATAGACAATAGTAATGTTTTTGGAAATATGCGAGATTTGAAAAAATCAGGAATAAATTGGGTTTGTTTGTATGACCCAGAATTTTTAGCAAAAAAATTAGCTGGAAATAGAGAATTAGTGTATACAGGATTTTATTGCACTAGACCACCAGCATATCTTTTAAAGGGAAATAATGATGAAAAATATAAATTTAATACTGCTAATAAATATTACAGCGAAATAGAAAAAAATCCTTCTGTATCCGTGAAATATGGAGACTTAAAGGGAACTAGAGGCAATCTAATAGAAAAAAATTTAGATACTCAAATAAGCTCTGATATGGTAGAAATGGCGGCGTTTGATAAATATGACATCGCAATTATAGTTTCTAATGATGGGGATTATAAAAGTGCTATTGAAAGCACTAAGAAATTTAATAAAAAAATAGAGGTTTTATTTTTTCAGGGTAGCTTATCTATGTCTTTAAGAAGTGTAAGTGATATAACAAGACGAGCTAGATGTTCTTATTTTGTGAAATTAGATGGTATGTAGAAATAGTGAGTAGAGTGGTGGGGTAAATTACAAATCACCATACATTCTCAAGTCAGGAATATAAATATACTCAGTTTGTCTTTGAATAATAGTTCTGATATTCCGAACTACACGAAGCCAACCTAGTACATGTTTCGAGCAACCGGCCTGCCTCGGCGTAGCCGTAGGCGAAGACGGGGTTGCGTCGAAAATCACATATTAGAGCATAAAGACGTTTTTTATCAAGGCGTCTTTTTGTTTTTCAGCTAGATTGATTTTTAGGTTGAAATGTGCGAAAATATGAATATTCTTATATAAAAATGAATAATTATGAATATCACAGATCATCAAGCTAAATATTTTGCTTATGAGCTCACTAAACGTTGTGCTTCAGATAGTCTAGAAAAATTATCATCAACTCTCTCAAATTCTCAAGTAGATTTGAACCCACATCAAATAGAGGCAGCTTTATTTGCTTTTAGATCTCCACTTTCTAAAGGAGCTATTTTAGCTGATGAGGTTGGTTTAGGAAAAACAATTGAAGCTGGTCTTGTAATTTCTCAAAAGTGGGCAGAGAGAAAAAGAAAAATACTTTTAATAGTTCCTGCTAGTTTAAGAAAACAATGGAATTCAGAGCTCCAAGAAAAATTTTTTATTCCATCAATTATTTTAGAAGCAAAATCTTTTAATCAGTATATAAAAGAAGGAAATCTTAATCCATTTAATCAAAAAGACCTTATAGTAATCTGTTCATATCATTTTGCAAAAGGAAAATCTGTTTATATAAAACAAACGAATTTTGATTTAGTTATTATTGATGAGGCGCATAGATTGAGAAATGTTTATAAAAATAATAATGTAATCGCCCGTGAGATAAAGGACGCAGTTCAGGCATATCCAAAAATACTTCTTACAGCCACACCATTACAAAATTCTTTACTTGAATTATATGGATTAACAAGTATTATTGATGAACATATCTTTGGAGATTTAAACAGCTATAAGGCTAATTATGCAAAAGTATCTAGAGAACAAGATATATATGAGAGTGAACTTGGAATGGTAGAACCAAGACAAGAGATGTTTGTTGATTTACGAAATAGACTTAAACCAATTTGTATTCGTACTTTACGTAGACAAGTTTTAGAATATATAAATTATCGTGATAGAAAACCAATTACTCAAGATTATATTCCAACAGAACAGGAAATTGAGTTGTATGATGGAATGACAGAATATTTACAAAGACCCAAATTGTATGCGCTACCATCAAGTCAACGCCAACTTATGACGCTTATTTTAAGAAAACTTTTGGCCTCTTCTTCTTTTGCTATTGCAAGTACTCTAGATGGTCTTATTTATAAATTAGATAAACTTATAGAACACATCAGACAAAATTCAGTTGTTAAAATTGATGATTTACCAAAAGAAATAGAAGAGGACTATGAAACATATTCTGAAACTGTTGATGAGTGGATTGATAATGAAAAAGATGAGAACGAAAATAAGATCAATGAAAAGAAAAATAAATTAAATATTGAAGATATACAACAAATTAAAGAAGAAAAAAAAGATTTAGAAGTATTTAGAGATTTAGCTAAATCTATATTCAAGAATTCAAAAGGAGAGTCACTTTTAATAGCTTTAAAGAAGGGCTTCGAAATGACACAGGATCTTGGAGCTCAAAAAAAAGCTGTTATTTTTACAGAATCTAGAATTACGCAAAAATATTTATTAGATTTATTATCTGAAAATGGATATCAAGACAAGATTATTTTATTCAATGGCACAAATAATGATCAAAAATCAAAAGAAATATATTTAGAATGGTTGAAAAAGAATAAAGATACTGACAAAATTACTGGCTCTAAAACAGCTGATTTACGTGCGGCAATCGTAGAATATTTTAAATCAGATGCTGAAATTATGATCGCTACTGAAGCAGCAGCAGAGGGTATAAATTTACAATTTTGTTCTTTGGTTATAAATTATGATCTTCCGTGGAATCCCCAAAGAATTGAACAGAGAATTGGTCGTTGTCATCGTTATGGACAAAAACACGATGTTGTCGTGGTAAATTTTGTAAATAGAAAAAATGCTGCCGATCAAAGGGTCTATGAACTTTTAGATCAGAAATTTATGTTATTTAAGGGTGTATTTGGTGCAAGTGATGAAGTTCTTGGAAATATTGAATCTGGGGTAGATTTTGAAAAAAGGATAGCTTCAATTTATCAATCTTGTCGTACCGAAGAAGAAATTAATAAAGCATTCGATTCTCTTCAAGCAGAAATGGATGAATCTATTCAAGAAGGAATTAAAAATGCAAAAGAGAAACTACTTGAAAATTTTGATGCAGATGTACACGAAAAATTAAAGATAAATTTAAAAGAAAGTAGGGCTTATTTAGAAACATATGAAAAATGGTTATGGGAAATCTCACAATACTTTTTGAAAGACAAAGCCAATTATTCAACTGATGATTATTCTTTTACATTAAAAGAAAATCCATTTCCAGGTGAAGATATTGATGAAGGTCCTTATAGAATTGGAAAAAATATTGAAGATGCACATATTTATCGTCCGGGACATCCATTAGCAATTCGCATTTTAGATAAAATAAAATCAAATCAGTTATATCCGTGTGAAATCGTTTTTAACTATTCTAACTATGGACAAATTATTTCCCCAATCAAGGAATTAATCGGCATTTCTGGTATAATGAAAGTATCCCAATTAACAATTGATTCATTTGAGACGGAAGATGTTGTGTTGGTTACCGCAATAAATGATAGGGGCAATGTTATAGAAGAAGATATCGCAAAGAAGCTTTTTGCCTTAGATACTGAAATATTGCAAAATAAAATTGAGATAGAATCAGAAAATATAGATAAAAAAGAAAAAGAAAAAGTTAAAATTATTACTACTAATATTTCCGAGAGAAATAGCGAATTTTTTGATGAAGAAGTTGACAAACTTGATAAATGGGCTGAAGATGTAAAAAAGAGTTTAGAAATAGAGCTTAGAAGAATGGATATAGATATAAAAACAATGAAAACAAATGCAAAGAAAATTTTAAACTTAGAAGAAAAAGTAAAATTACAAAGAGAGATAAAAAACTTAGAAAAGAAAAGAAATGAGATGCGTCAAAAGCTTTATAAAGCCCAAGATGAAGTAGATGTAAAAAAAGAAAATTTACTTGATAAAGTAGAAGCGCAACTTAATCAAAAAATATCTCTAACTACACTATTTGTTATTAAATTTAAAATAATATAAAGATATGGATAATAAACAAAGATTAGAGCTTACTTGGATTGGTAAAAATAATCTTGATTATGATATTTCTAATATTGAGCCGAGAATCTTAGAAGAGAATTTGAAACTTTCAAATTGTGAAAATGATCCAAATACGGAGAATATGATTATACACGGAGATAATTTACTTGCCCTTAAGGCTCTTCTTCCGGAATATGAGGGGAAAATAAAATGTATTTATATTGATCCGCCCTATAATACTGGTAATGCTTTTGAACATTATGATGATTGTGTCGAACACAGTACTTGGCTTTCATTAATGAAACCAAGATTAGAGTTATTAAAAAAATTGTTAAGTAGAGACGGAGTAATATTAGTTCAAATTGATGATAAAGAAGGTCATTATTTGAAAGTTTTAATGGACGAAGTATTTGATAGGAATAATTTTTTAGTATCAATTGCTGTAAGATCGTCTACACCAAGTGGGTTAAAAACAGCCCACAAAGCAAAAACAATTATTAAACAAAAAGATTTTATTTTAGTCTATAAGAATGGCCCAGATATTAAAATTAGTCCTGCATACATCCCCAAAGAAAGTTGGGATGATCATTATAATTATTTTTTTGATAAAGAAAATAATAAAGTATTGAACTTAAAAGATGTTTTATTAGAGCATGGTATAGTTGATAAAAAACAAAAAATATCAGATATAAATATTTTCGATAAGGACTTTAGAGATTTTTATTTAAAAAACAAGGATAGAATATTCCGTACAGCCCCAGAAATGCCCATAGACATAAAAAACCAATCTAAACAAAATTTAAGTACAATAATCGAATATGGTGACGAAGATGGTAAACAGTATGCATGGAATGGCAATAGAATGACTTTTTTAAATAAAACTATAAAAATCATAGATGGAGAAGAATACATGTCAAATCTTTTATGCGATTTTTGGGGGGATATAGATTTTCAAAATACTCAAAATGAAGGAGGCGTGAAATTTCCAGCAAGTAAAAAACCAGAAAAATTGATTTTAAGAATTTTAAATATGTTTACAGAAGAAAATGACTTTGTTTTAGACTCATTTCTTGGTTCTGGCACAACTGCTGCAGTAGCGCATAAAATGAAGCGAAGGTATATAGGTGTTGAAATGGGGGATCATGCCTATTCACATTGTAAGGTACGGCTTGATAATGTGATAGATGGCTCTGACCAAGGTGGAATAAGCAGATCTGTGGAATGGAAAGGTGGGGGTGCATATAGATTTTATGAACTTGCACCTAGTTTTATTATAAAAGATGAATTTAGCAATCCTATTATTGATGAATATTATGATGATGTTAAGCTTATAAAAGCAATGTGTAAATTTATGAATTTTACTTATCAACCAAGTAAAACAGAATATTGGAAACACGGCATTGGACAAGGTAAGAATTATATCTACATTACAACACAACTTTTAACATCTGGAATAGTACAACAAATTATTGGACATTTAAAAGAAGGGGAAACTCTAACAATTTGTCCTAAGAAATTTGAACCAGGAGCTGATAAAATTGATAATCGAATAATTATTAAAAAAATTCCTCAATCGGTTTTAAAATCTTGTCAATTTGGTAAAAAAGATTATCTTCTCCCAATTAAAGAATTATCCATGGAAGAAATTGATACCGATGAAGAGAACGACGAATAATATTATGCAACCAGAACAAGCATTACAATATTTAAATAGTACGATGAATTTAAGAGAGCCACAGGCAAAGAGTCTGCAAATTTTTTCTGATTATTTAAAATCTTCAGCTGGACAAATACTGTTAAAAAGAATGAATAATAAAAATAATACAGAAAAAATTTTAGAATCATCAAAAAATTATTTTAAAGACATACCTGAAGCTCAAGAATTCGAAGTATTTGAAAGAGCTTTCCCAGCTTTTACTTTTGCACTTGCAACTGGAGTTGGTAAAACTCGTCTTATGGGAGCTTTTGTAGCATATCTTTATCTTGTATATAACATTCAACATTTTTTAATCGTAGCTCCAAATCTTACTATTTATCGCAAATTACATGAAGATTTTAGTAGAGCAAATAATCCAAAATATGTTTTTAAAGGTATTCAAGAAATAAATATAAATACCACAAAGATTATTACTACTGATAATTATGCCAGCCATAAAGAAAATCCACTTTTTGGTAATCAAATTGAAATAAATATTTTTAATATCCAACAATTTGCACAAAAGGATATGGCCAATGAACGTGGAATAACAAAAGCATGGGAAACTGCCAGTCAATCATATTTTGATTATTTAAAAAATCAAGAAGATTTAGTTGTTATGCTTGATGAGGCACATCATTATCATGCTGATGCAGCACTTGGTTCTCTTGATTTAATGAATCCTTTATTTGGTTTAGAATTTACTGCTACTCCATATTTAGGTACTCAAGGCACTGGAAGAAATTTGCAACAAATAAGAATGAAAAATGTGCTATATTCTTATAATCTTGGTGATGCTATTCGTGGTAAATTTGTAAAAGATCCATGGGTAGGAACAGAGGCAGACGTGGATTTTCAACAATTCAATACAGAATCAATAGAAACTGATGTACGCAAATTACAATTAGCTGCTTATTTTCATGAGCGTGCTAAAAATGCACTTAAAGAATACGCTCTCGAAAATAATAAACCGATTATTAAACCAGTTTTATTAGTAGTTGCAAAAGATACAAAACATTCTGCTGAACTGAAGTCTCTTATAGATAGTGATGATTTTAGAGGAGGTGAGTTCAAGGGGAAAGTGATTGAAATAAATACAAAAATTCGTGGAGAAGAAGCAGATGAAAATATTGAAAAGTTGATTTCTTTAGAACATCCGGATAATACCATTGAGGTGGTTATTCATGTTAATATGTTAAAAGAGGGTTGGGATGTAACAAATGTTTACACAATAGCACCAATTAGAGCTGCAGCTACAGCAATTCTAACAGAGCAAACAATAGGTAGGGGGTTGCGTCTTCCTTATGGCGAGCGTACAGGAGTGCCTTTAGTAGACAGATTAATGATTGTAGCACACGAACAATTTAAGAAAATTATAGAACTTGCTAAAGATTCTCCACTTATTCAAGGACGCGTAGAAGAAATATCGGAAAAAGAAACAAAAGAAATAAAAACTCTCACAGAAGTTCAACCAATAATACTTCAAAACATTACTACTGAAATAAAGAAGAATGAACTTATAATGCGTGCTGTAAGTGAAAAAGCAGAAGATGCAATTTCTAAGCTACCTGAAATTCAATCTATTGATACTGATGTTAAAGAGAAAATGGTTGAAAAGAAGATAGAAGAATTAGTAAAAGAAACCGCCAAACAAACAGTTAGCGGATTATCATTTTCAGATTATCATAATCAGAAACAAAAAATACAAGTAAAAACATCTTATGATCCAGATTCTTTCTTGGGACTATTGAATCCAGATGTACAGAAGGAACTTACAAAAATAGCCAAAGAATCGAGTATTGAATTAGAAAAAAGAAACATTCCTATACCAAGACTTATTCTTACACCAAATTATAGTGAGCTTATAATACACGATTTTGACTTGAATACTGGCATTCTTCAAAAATATACAAATGAAAGAGCTATTTTAGAAGAACAACTTCAAAACGAAAAGGAAAAAAACCTATTTGGCGAAGATGTTCCCGGAAGACGTGTAACAGAAATAACTAGAGTAACCAGTTTCGGAGCACAAAACAGGCAATCTCCTCAAAATACAATTATTGCAGCATTATTGGATTTTCCTCTAGTTGATTATGATGACCAAGGACAAAGACCATTATTGTTAAAATTAGCAGATCAAGCAGTTAATTATTATAAAAAAACTGCAATTGACGATGATAATCTTTCATTAATTATAGAAAGTAATGCAAAATCAATTGCTGGAGATATCTATAAACAAATTTTGGAACATAAAGAATACAAAGAAGAATATTTGGATTCTGGTGTAGCTGAACCAAAACCGTATTTAGAACAATATAATATTTCTATTTCATTTGGAGAAAAACCAGTTTCACTCAAATCTCAGGTAGATAGTTTTTCATATAAATTATTATATAATAATTTTCAAAAAGCGTGTCATTCTATGTATCGCTTCGATTCTTCTGATGAAATTAGATTAGCATATCTTTTAGATAATGATGGTTCTGTAGAAGATTGGCTTAGACCAGCACCAAATCAATTTGAAGGATTGTATTGGAGAGACACAGAAGGAGAAGCGCATCATCGTTATGAACCGGATTTTGTAGTTGAGTTGAAAAAAGAAATTGTTATGATTGAAGTTAAACCAAGGGAAGAAATAGACACTCCAAACGTACAATCGAAAAAAACTACTGCTGATAAATATTGTGAAGAAATAAATAAAAATATAGGAAAATTTGGAATAACAAAACCATGGAGATATACTATAATCCCAACAGATAAAATAACCATTAATTCAACAATTGAGGGTTTATTTAGCAATAAATAATTTATGTCTAAATTTTTAATTTATAAAAATAAGGAAAAGATATTTAATTTAAATACTAAACTATATTTTGAAGAAGTTTATAAATCTTACTGTTCAAAAAATTACAGATCAGCGGTTGTTATGTTATATTCAGTTGTTATATGTGATTTAATTTATAAATTACAAGAACTCAGAGATATATATAAGGATGATTGTGCGGTTGAAATTTTAAAAAAGATATCCACTTTAAGAAGTAGGGATGAAAAATCTCCAAAATGGGAGTCAGAACTTATTGAACTTATAAACAATAAAACATCCTTTTTTGAGAATGCTGACTATGCTAATCTAATTAGTCTTCAGCAACACAGACACTTATCTGCTCATCCAGTTTTAGATCAGATAGATTTATTATTTTCACCAAATAAAGAAACTACCAGGGCACATATTAGAAATATGCTTGAGGGAATACTTATTAAACCGCCTATATTTTCAAGAAAAATAATTGATCAATTGATTACAGATATATCATTAAAACAAGACATTTTTTTAAATAGAGGCTCTGATTTAAAAAAATATTTAGAAGCTAAATATTTAAAAAATTTATCAAAAGAAGTTGAGATTGCTATATTTAAAGCTTTGTGGAAATTTATATTTATAATTGAGAATGAAGATTGTGATAAAAATAGAAGTATTAATTTAGAGGCTCTAAAAATAATTTTTTATAGAAATAAGGAAAATTACTTACAATTAATAAAATCAGAAAGTGATTTTTTTAGTAATATTTCAAGAGGTAATTCTCTTATTTATTTAATAGTTTTTTTATCAAAAAATAGAGAGATATATAAATTTTTAAATGATGGGGCTAAAGAAATTATAAAAGGTGGCTGCAAAGATGATGATAATTGTTATTTATTAAGTTGGTTTATAGAAGACGACATTTTAGAACACATAAAAAATGTTAAAAAGTATATTGTAGAAGAAAAGAGACATTTCGATATTAAAGTCGGTGCTTTTAATAGTTTGTTAGTTATGGGATCTGAATTAAAATGTGAAAATGATATATTAGAATTTGGAATTTTTCTTTTTGGAAAAAGTACTAATTTCAACACGGCTGATAAAAGATTTGACGATCTGATTGCCCCTTTTATGAATAAATATAATAAACAGCTCTTTAATATTTTATTTGAATCAATTGAATCTAATGACCAGGTTTATAATCGAGGAAGAATGTCTAGTGATAGTGAAAAAATTAAAAGTATTGCAGATAATGTTTTGGGGACAGATTTTGATTATAGTATCTATCCTGAATTTATGAAAAAATTGAATCCTTTAGAGTATTATAAGCAATTATCACAGACTAATTCAAATTAAGAATATTTATTAATCGTATATTTAGATAACTTATTTTTTTAATGTAATTTTTTTATCCTTCAATATCAAATCACTCTTAAAACAACTCATCAGCTCTCTTTTTTCAATCATAGTCCCAGACCTTAAAATGTATTTAGCATAATCATTGATGCTAAATTTTTTTTGTTTTATTTCTTTGTTGTCTATTTCTACGAATCCTTTGTTGAATCTTGTATATCTTTGTAATTCTTCTTCAAATTGTTTTTGTATTCCTATATCATCTATTTCTATTTTATCTACAATTTCTATAAGTTGTTTAATTAATTCTTCTTCTCGTATATATCCACCCTTACAAAATCTATTACTACTTCTAGTGCATCCATAGTATATATATTTAACAACTGATCCATCGCTTAGTTTTTTGAATTTTTCTTCTGCTGTAATTCCTGATCCACATAATCCGCATTTCATAAGTTTGGTAAATGCGAACTCTCTACAAACTTTATTTTCAATACTAAATGTATTGTATCTATCTCTTACTTTTATAAACAACTCTTTTGATATTATTGGATCATGTAATCCTTTGTACCATTTATTACTTCCTATTGGATATTCAAATTCTCCATAATAAAATGTTTCATGAAGTATTTGAAAAATTGTACTAAGTGTTGGATTTTTTCCTTTTCTAGTTTTAAACCCAATTTCCATCAACCATTTTAATATTTTTTTACCACTAAAATTTTCATAAGCAACTCGCTCAAACATTTGTTTTATTATATGAGCTCTTTTAGGATCTAAAAATATTCTTTTGCTCCCTTTATCTCCATATTTATCATGAATATATCCAAGAGGTGGAGGAGATGGTCGCCATCCTTTTTCACACTTTGCCCTCAAACCTCTTTGTACGTTTATGCTTTTATTATCGTTTTCTAATTTTGCTTGAGAACCTAGAATCATAAGAAGAAACTTTTCATTCGGATTGTTGGTAAATTTTTGCCCATGTGTTTTTATTCCAACTAGTTTACCTTGATCCATTAAATCTACTATTCTTCCAAGGTCTCCTGCGTTTCTACTTAATCTATCAGGAGCCCAGCATAGTATTCCTTGAAACATTCCGTTTTTTACATCTTCTAGTAATTGATTAAATACTGGTCTTTGTCCTGAGTCTTTTGCAGAATGACTTTCCTTTCTAATCTCTGTAATTGTCATATTTTCCTTTATAGCCATTTCCATCATCTCCTTTATCTGAGAGTCTATTGAAAGGGCTTGTAATTCGTCCTGTTCTGTCGATTTACGAGCGTATAAACAGTATTTAACTGTTGAGTCGTCAAGCGTCGTTTTTGTGTCCATATCGTCATTTGTTACTTATTACATGGACATTGATGACGCAGAACGGGTAGTAAGTCCAGTAGGTAAACTGTTGGTAACTCGACTTCATTAATGTTTATTTTTGAGCTATAATAAAAATGCGAAACCATAGAAGAAATTACGTGAAGATTTGTAAAAATCCTATTTTTACCTATTTGAGACAAGGCTCGGGCACACCGACCAAAACTCAAGTAGGGTCTTCACGGATACCTTTTGTGGTTTCGCAGGTCGGGTGTCCGTTTTTGTTTTATCGGACATTGATCATTTATAATTAATAAAAAAGAAAATGGACAATCAAGAAAAAACAAAGAAGAAGTTTTATAAAAAATGGTGGTTCTGGGTAATTGTAGTAATTGTTATTATGACCATTACAAATTCTGATGATAATAAAGTGAAAAAGGTAGTAGAACCTATAATACAAGAGAAACAAGAGGATTTAAAATTTACATTTGACGTCCCTTCTTTAATTGGTAAAAATATTGATGAAATAAAAATTATATTAGGTGAACCATATAATGATTCAGAACCTACAGAGTTACAATTAGAAACGGGAATTGATGAGTGGAGCAAAACTTTTAGAAAGAACAATTTTGATCTTTTAGTTACCTATAATCCAAAGACTAAAACAGTAATTGATTTTTTTATTCCAACAAATGACTCATCTGGAGCTACAAATAATACAGATTCACTATTAATAGTTGGAAACTTAAAAAAGAATAGTCTAGACTATAAAGTAGAAAATGTAAAAGCAATCAAAGATCCAAATATTTTTACTGGCATTATAGTTACCTATTAGTATATAAAAACTGGTATCTTAAAAAGAGCATTAGATTTTTGACCAACGCTCTTTTAAGGTTTTTTAATTACTGATATCATTCATATCATTTTTTTCATTAGTATTATTTATAGCTGTTGAAGATTTTCTTGCGCGATCAAAGAGATCTCTTAACATTTGAGTTTGTCTATCTATTTCTGCATGTCTTTCCATTTTTAATTTTTCTATTTCATCTTTCAATTTGTTTATCTTGAAACTAGAATTCAAATTGTTTTTTCTGTATTTAGGATGATTATTTATAAGCCAGAATATAGAGGATTTTAAATCACCGTCTTTAATTTTGTTCATTATAGTAGACTCAGCTAGTTCATTTATTATAGGTATGCTTATTTTTCTAGCCTCATTACATTTTTTACTAAATTTTTTATCAGACTGTTTCCATCTATAATAAGTACCTCTCTGTATAGCGAGTTTTGTACATGCTACTTGAATAATTGGATTTGATTCCAATTCTTCTATAATCTTCTTTTTAAGTTGAACTTGATTCGGGATCATATAATTTTACCCTTCTCCCACCGAATGCCCTTTCCCATCTGTTAATTATTACTTCTGCATAGATAGGAGATTTTTCCATCAAGAAACATCTCCTACTTAATTTATTTGCTGCGATTAAAGTACTACCGCTTCCTCCAAATGGCTCTAAAACTAGTTGATCTCTTTTTGTAAGAACTTTAATATACGGAATTAATATTTCTACAGGTTTTGTTCCAAATATTATTCCTTGTCCTGACGACTTTTCATCCGATGCACGATACTCGATAAAGTCTGTAGGACAGTACTTCTTTCCTTTTTCGTAGCTTTCCCACTGTGGTTTCCCCGCAATTGCAAAAAGTGCTGTTTCGTATTCATTTTGAAGTCCCTCGCCCTCATCTTCTAAATTGTATTCAATATCAGTATCAGAAGAACCAACGACCGCTATGTCATATTTGTTAAAGAATTTGTACTTAGCTGAGAATCCCTGCATCCTATTGTTTAAGTGCCACACTAACATGTTTTTTATCTTCCAGTATTTTGCCATTTCATTCCATATGGTCATAATATTCTTCCAATTTTCATAAACTATGATACTAAAATTTTCATTAGCAACTTTACTAACATTTCCCATCCAAAGCTCTGTAAAATTATCAGGAAGTGATTCTGTTTCTAAATATCTTCTATTTTTCTTTGCTCCGAACCCGACTGTCGCTTCTCCATGTCTAGTTTTACCTTGTAAATAATTTAGAATATATGGCGGATCTGTTAGACAAAAGTCCGCCTTTTCATTTCCCATTAGTTTCATCATATCTTCCTCTATAGTGGAGTCTCCACACATTATTTTTGAATCACCCAAGGCATACACATCTCCTTTTTGAACAGTGATTTCTGTTATGTTTAATTTTTTCAATTCGTTTTCTATATTAAATATTTCTTCCTTTCCTGTTTCTATGTCAAATATTTTATCTAGATCCAAGCTGTCAAAACCTATATCCGTGAGAAAGTTAGGATCAAATTTTGATAATAAGTCATAATCAAATTCACCTTGATTTTTGTTTAATCTAATATTTAGCTCTTTTTCTTTTTCAATGTCTGGAATGTTGATATATACCACTGGTAGAGTATCAATTCCTAGTTCCATTGCTACAGCGTACCTAAAATGTCCGCCGATCAGAACATTGTGTCTTTCTGGAAAGGAATTGCATATAAACGGATCTACTAGTCCGAATCTCGTAATACTTTCTTTTAGTTGATTAAATTGTTCTTTACTCCACTTACGTGGATTTTCTGTATTGAGTTTTAGTTCTTCAATAGGAACTTGTGTTATTTGGATTTTCTCCAAAATTTCTTTGTCTTGCGACATATTTTTTTCTTTCCCTGTTTAATATTTCTATTAAACTTAATTCTTAAATAAAAAACACCTGTTTAAACAAACCAAAAAAAGATTGCTTGTTTCCTTTCATTGTTTTGTTTAAACAGGTGTTTCAAATATATTTTATTTAAATACCTATTCTTATTAGTTTTATTTTTTTAAAGAACAAGAGGCATTTTGAACTTTTATTTTTTTCTATCTTTTGGTGGACATGGATCATTTCCATAACTATCCTTGTCTATAATTTTATTATCCTTACCATGGATAACTAATTCAGACTTATTATTTTGGGCTAGTTCTCTTGCTATTGATAATGCATCTTTTTGAGTAGAGTGTAGTGATGATGCTTTTTTATCTCCCTCTCCAATGACAGCCCAATCTCCGTTTATTCTATGAGTTACATGGATGTTTTTGCTCACTGCTTTATATTAATGATTAACTATAGTCAGTATAGCAAATCTATATTCTCTGTCAAGTATTAAGGAAAAGCTTGACAAATTATTATATAATACTGTATAATTATTTTATAAATAATAATTTTTAAAAATATGCATAAAATTCAAAAAGATATTTTAAATTTAGCTAATGATAAAAATCTAGCAAAGATGTCGCTTAGAGAAATTAGCAATGCAGTAGGAGAAGGGGATGCACCACAAAAAATAAAACACCATTTAGAACAGCTAGAGAAAAAAGGACTTTTAAGAATTTTAAAAGAAAAAGGAGAGACGGTCAAATTACAAGGTGGCAAATCACTAAATAGTAATTTAATAGCTATTCCTATTCTTGGATCAGCTAACTGTGGAGATGCAACAATTATTGCAGAAGATAAAATAGAGGGTTACTTAAGAGTATCTCCTAAGATTTTTAATAAATCAAAAAATGTTTTTGCAATAAAGGCTATTGGAGATTCTATGAACATGGCAAAAATAGGAAAAGATCAAGATTCTATAAATGATGGAGATTATGTTATTGTTGACCATTCAATACAAGAACCAAAAGATGGAGATTATATAGTTTCAGTAATTGATGGTTTGGCAAATATAAAGAAATATAATTTTAGAGATAATACAATAATTTTAAAATCAGAATCAAAAAGAGACTATCCACCTATTTATATTCATGAAGATGATATTGGTAATTATACAGTTGCAGGTAGAGTTGTTAAGGTTATAAAGAGTTAATTAATTTTACATAATTTGTATTATTTTTAAAAATAAGTTATTATAAAAATAACAATTGAATAGTTTTAGTTTATCAAGAGTGACGGTTAGGGTTCTGGCCCAATGATCCGTCCGACAGCCCTTAAGGTTGATATCTTAAGAAGGTGCCAATTCCAGCCCAGTTTGGGAAAAGATAAAGATCGATTTTTTGTTTGATAAAACAAAATAGCTCTTTCCAAAACTGGTAAGAGATTTTTTTATTATTAACAACAAAATTATGATTAAAACAGCAGAGTTTGTAAGTCCAAAACATCCAGATAAAATCTGTGACTTTATTGCTGACAGTATTCTAGATGCTTACTTAGAAAATGATAAAGATAGCAGAGTGGCAATAGAAGTAATGGGTGGACATAAATTAATAACAATAAATGGAGAAGTGACTTCAAAATCAAAACCAAATATTGAAAGTATTGTAAAAAATATAGTAGGAAATGATTATAAGATAATTTCAAACATAGTTTTACAAAGTTTATCAATTTCTCAAGGTGTAGATATTGGTGGTGCAGGAGATCAGGGGATTATGAAAGGTTATGCAACAAATGAAACAGAAATATATTTGCCACTTGAATATGTTCTTGCTAGAAATTTGTGTCAAAAGGTATTTGAAATTTATCCATATGATGGCAAAACACAAGTTACAATAAAAGACAACGAAGTTCTCACTGTTGTTGTGAGTTTTCAAAATACAAAAAATGATAAACTTTTAGAATTAGTAAAAGAAATAATTAAAGCAGATGAATATCTAATAAATCCATCAGGTGAGTGGACTCAAGGCGGATTTGATGCAGACACAGGACTTTCTGGAAGAAAGCTTGTTGTAGATAATTATGGCCCAGAGATAGCTATTGGTGGTGGATCTTTTTCTGGTAAAGATTATACAAAAGTTGATAGAAGTGGTGCATATATGGCAAGAAAAATTGCTGTTGATTTATTAAAGAAAAATAATGCAAAAGAAGTTTACACAAAACTTGCTTATGCAATAGGAAAAAGTAATCCAGTAATGGCTGTAGCTATTATAGATGGAGTAGAGCAAGAAATTACAGGTTATGATCTCAGTCCAATGGGAATACGTAAATGTCTAAAATTAGATGAAATAAAATTCGTAGATACTTGCACTTGGGGACATTTTGGAGGAGATTTTGAGTGGGATAAATAAAATAGTAATTAATAATAAATTTTATGTATGATACAAGAATTAATTTAGCAGAAGAAAGTAATGGAGAAGATATAAATAAAGAACATCCTAAAGTTTTTCCATATATTGTCACAAAGCTAATGCTTGGTGCTTATCATATTATAGTATTGCCTAGAGCAAGAGAAGAGGATTTGTTGCGTATGACACATGTTCAATATTTATTGAATGATTTAGAAACTTGTCTAGTTTTAGCTGAAAAAGATTCAATATTTTTTGATAAGAATGGTAAAAGAAGAGCTGACTTTAGACCGTCAGGAGGAGCTTTATTTATAAATAGATTAGAACCATTTATGTCAAATGAGGATTCAAAAGAAATTGATCCAACTTTTTGGATAAGATGTGAAATAGTAAGGCAGCGCTATGTGGCTCAAGGCGACATGAATAAATGGCTTTTTATAAATCCAACAAAAGGAGGAAGATATGCCACAAAAGAAGAGTTAATAGAGTTTAGAAAGCCAAATATTAAATATAAAGGTGTTCCGAATGGTCTTATTAGATGTGATAAGTGTTTCCAATTTAAGGGACAATGTTTGGATCCAAGTGAGAAATATTATAAAGGATTAATACAGACAGTGCATTGTAAATGTGATAATGAAAATAGGTGTGCACATTGCTTGAAACTTCTTTATGAATATAAACTGTATGCCAATTATTATAATGAGAAAGATAATAGCGTTTGGTATGTTTCAGGACTACAGGGATTTACTCATAAATGTCCAATTGTTTTATAGCTTGATTTGGGTATTTTAGAGGTGTAAGATTAGAGTATAATTATTTACTAATAATTAAAATTTATGAAAAAAGAAATAAAAGAAAAATTACCTGCGGTTATTATTTTTTTAATTTTATTAGCTTCGTTTATAGCTTATTGGTGGTTTTTGTTTAATAATACTAACAAAACAAAATCATTAGACGAAACAAATCAAAGTCAAGTTGAATACAATATTGCGTTTGATGAAATGATAAAAGAAACGCAAATAAAGAGAGAATATCATTCCACAATATCTGATGAGCAAAAACTAAAAGGGATTTGTGATCAAGAAATGATTCCTGCTATGTATGCAAGCGATTGTTATTTTCTTGAATTTAAAGATTGTAATAAATTTGGTGGTGGAATAATTCCTAAATCTGAATTAGAAAAATGTTTACCAATTTACCTAAAAGAAGCAATAAATCCTATTGATGCTTTTTTCAATTTATCACCAAATGAACCTAAAGTTACTGATCCTAACGCAGAACCTATTAAAATTGAAAGAAAACAATAATAATAACTTAATATTATAGTAAATCTAAATTTGTTGTTTACAAAAGAAGGTAATGACAAAAGAATCATAAATGAATTATTTCAATACGAAAATTGGTCTATTATAAATAAATATAAAAATTAATTTTAAAAATATGAAAAAATTAAACAGAAAAAAAATCATATTATTTATTGTTTCAATATTTATTATAATATTTTTGATTTATATATGTTTTAGAGTTTTTGATTTAAAAATAGATGATACATATTTTGTAGAGAAAAAAATAAGAAAAGATTTTGAAGTTGCTTCTAAATATTTAGTAACAGGTGATTGTGAATCGTTTAATGATTATTTATACAATAAATCTATTGATTTTTGTTATAGATTTAAATCAACAGAGGGATCTTCTGCCTCAGAGGTAATTAATTTAAAAAGTTTTAAATTAAAAGATTTGACATATAAATCAGAAAATAAAATAGCTTTTTTAAATATAGATGTTGTACTTTCTGGATTACAAGAAAGTCATTCTATTACAATGAATGGACAAATGATAAAAGATGGTTCTATATGGAAAATTAGTAAATTAGAATATTAATATTTAATAAAAATATATGAAAGAATTTTTTACTTTAAAAAAGAGCAAAACATCTGTAGGAAGGTTTTTAATTTTAGGTATTTCGTGGTTAGTATTATTAATAAGTTGTATGTTTCTAATATACACATTCAAAGATTATAAATATTCAGAATTTTTATTAGCACTTTCTTTGCTTATAGTATTCTATTGCTTGTATATAATATTTTACAAAAAAAATTGGATAAACACTGTAGCAAAATTCATATTTATTATTTTGTTGTCTTTATATATTTTTATTGTAATATCATTTCCATTGTATATATTTAGAGAAGCTTCTATTACTCCATTAGAATTTATAATATTACTACTTTTAATTGTTTCAATGATTATATATTTGTATTGGAAACAACTCGTGTTATTTTTTAAAGAAATTTCAACGCTAAAAAAAGAAAACAAAAAGTTATATTTTGTAATTATGATGATTTCGATTGTTGTTATTTATGCTCTTTATAATTGGTTTAGAATATATAGAAATTTATATATGCTTGATACGATTGCTCTCGATTGGAATATTGATCCAGCTGAATTAGACCATGTTACTGCGTATAGTTTTGTATTTAAAAAAATAGCATTATTTGCTGGTATTATATTTTCAAGCACATTTCTTATACTTAAATCATTAGAAGAAAGGAAATAAATATATGGATATAAAAGAATTTGCAAAGATGGGTGGAGAAGCATCTTGGAAAGCAAGATTTGGTGGAAAAACAAAAGAAGAAGTATCTGAAATGATGAGAAAACTAAGATATAGTAAGAAAGGTGAAGAATCTCATAAAAAATTTAAAGAAGCTATGTTAGAAGAAACAAAAAATGCTTAATAAATAATTAAATAAATAAACTGGCATTAAATAATTACAAATGGACGCTGAAAAAAAGAGTATATAGTTAAAAGAAAAAAAGATTGTTATGAACTTGAAACTTCGGAAAGAAAAAATGGAATAATGTAGAAGATAGTTATTATGATGAGGAAAATGATGCCTGTAGTGTTAGATACACAGACTAGAAATGGAGAGATGGAGACCCTAATTCTTGCCCTGATGGGTATATTAGTATATTTAGCACCAGTACTAAAACCTGCACAATTGATAAATATTTTACAAAAGAATTTTAAAAAAATATAAATAAAATATGTATATTAATTTACAAAAAGCATTTGAATCAGAACAATTTTTGAATCGAACAACAGAGACTTTAATTCCAATTGGTGTTGGTTTTAATTTTGAATACGTATTTGAAGATTTAAAACATCTCAGATCAATAATAATGGCAGGTGCAACAGGTTCTGGAAAGTCTACTTTTAATAATTCGCTTATATTAAGTTTACTAAAACAAGATAATAATATGTCTTTAGTTTTAGCAGATTGTAAAAAAGTAGAATTGACCCCTTACAATGGAACAGAATGTCTAATTGGGGATGTTGCCACTAAACCAGATAATACAAAAGAACAATTTGAATTTTTAGATAAAGAATTTTTTGTTAGAGCCACTAGAAAAAAAGAAGACACAAATATATATAAAAATTATCATCCTATAATTTGTGTTATTGATGAATACTCAGATATTATGTGTAGTGATAATCACGATTATTTTAATGAAAAAATTTCTAAAATAGCTAAGTATGGAGCAGATTTAAATATTTTTATAATCATATGCACATCTAGACCATCAACTAATATTTTTACCAAAGAAATAAAAGATTCTTTTTTTACAAAAATAGCATTTTCTACACCAGGCTCCGCCGATTCAATAACTATAATAGAGGAAGTCGGTGCTGAAAAACTTTTAGGCAAAGGGGATATGTTATTTAAAAAAGGAAATGAGCCAATAAAAAGATTGCAAGGATTCTATGTTAGTGATAAAGAAAAAGAAAAAATGATTAAGTCTGGAAATTGTATAAAAAAAGAAAAATCAAACATTAGCCTTGATATTGAAAACAGTAGAAATAAGATTAAAACAACCTTATCTGAATATAATATTGAAATTGAAATACAGGAAATTAATATTGGCCCTATAATTACTCAATTTGTTTTAAAACTAAAAAATGAAAAAGACTTTTCCAAGGTATTTGCTTTAGCGGATATATTATCTATGAATTTAAAAGTTCATCCACTTAGAATTACATCAATTTCACAATTTTTGATTAGTCTTGAAATTCCTAATGAAATAACTAAATAAAATGCCTAACATAGATATAAATATAAAAAGAAATGACCCAAATGCAAGGGTTCCTTTAGAACCATTTTTAGATGAATTAATAAAAAGTCCTAGTGATAAATTTATTATTCCACTTGGTAGAGATAAAGATAACAAATTACATTCTATAGATTTAAAGGAATGTCATCATATTTTAAGCGCTGGTATGGCTCTTTCTGGAGTTGGAATGTTTAACAGAGTTGCATTATTATCTTTAATAAAACAAAAAGATCCAAAAGACTTGAGAATTATTTTAATTGATCCTATTCGTAAATTTCAAAATTTTTATGATATTCCCCATCTATTATATCCACCTATTTATTATAAAGATCGGCAGGATACAGTTTTAAATACTTTGAAGTGGTCTATTGCTGAAATGGAAAGAAGGTATGAAATTTTAGCAGAGAATAATGTCCATGATATGTATTCTTATAATGAAAAATGTAACCAAACAGTACTTCCTAACATTATAATATTTATTAGTGAATTAGGTGAGATTATACCAAATGAAGAGATAGAGATGGTTTTAGTTAAAATTTTACAAATGGCTAAATTAATAGGAATTCATTTAATTATAAGTACTCAATGGATAACAAATAAAGTTATTACAAATTTAATTAAAAATAATATTAGTTCTAAATTAATATTTCAAGTTCCCTCTCAAAATGAAGCTGATCTTTTAGAAGCTCCAGGAGCTGAAAAACTTATTGGTCAAGGAGATATGATTTTCTATGGATCAAGTGATCAAGTATTAAAATTACAAGGATTTCATATTAGTGATGAAAAAATAGAGGAATTATTAAAAATATATAAATAATTTTTAATTTAAAAAAATATGCAAAATGAATTTTCAAAAATAGAAAAATTACTAGAAGAAATTTTAGTAGAAATAAAAAAAGTATCAGGTAATTTAAAAAACAATACCCTATCATCTGTGATTATTCCTGAAGCGGAGGAAAAACTTTATAAACAAGCAATAAAGCTAATTACTGAACATGAATCTGTAAGCGCTACCTTATTACAAAGAAAATTTCGTATTGGCTATGCAAGCAGCGCTAGATTACTAGATAAATTAGAGAAAGGAAAATTTATTGGTCCGGCCAATGGTGCAAAACCAAGGAAGGTATTAAAAAAGAAATAAAAAAATATGAATATCTATTTAGACATAGACGGAGTATTACTAAAAAAGCATGGTGGTCCAGCTGATAATGTTTTAGATTTCATAAAATATATTACAAATAACTTTGATTGTTATTGGCTTACAACTCATTGTAGAAATGGTGAAGATGATTGTATGGAGTATTTATCTGATAAATTACCTATAGAAAGTTTACAATATTTAGAAAAAATAAAACCATCTTATTGGGATATGTTAAAAACAGAAGGAATTGATTTCTCAAAATATTTTATATGGATAGATGATTATATAATGGACGCTGAAAAAAAGGTTTTAGAAGAAAAAAATTGTTTAGGTAATTTTATTGAAATAGGATTAGAAAAAAATCAGGATCAATTATTAGATGTAATAAATAATTTAAAAAATAAATAAAAAATATGGCAGCAGATCCACAAGCAAGTGAAGCAATTGGAAAACTTATTAAGACCATGGCTCCATATTTAATTATTGGTGCTTTGGTTTATGGAATATTAACAATAATTATTGATCGTTTTAAAAAAAGAGTAGATAAACTTGGAGATGAATTAATAAAAAAGATAAAATCTAAAAAACCCAAACAATAATATATAGGTTATTTTATTTAAAAAATTCTAGATTATCTTGCCCAATATTGTTATATTTGTGTCCAACAAGATAATATAGAATAATTTATCTTCTACTTTTTTATATTTGCAGTTTATTGGGGAAAGTGCTAATAATATAGATAGAAAATAAAACTCATAAATATATGAAACTAGGCATTATTGCCGAAGATGTGGATAATATATTACATCAGACTATAGGTCTGATACGGAGAACTGGAATTAATATAGAGGTTCTAAATCCTGAATTATCAAATCAAGAGATGCTTGATTGTGGTTTTGATTGTTGTTTTATAAAATCATCTTCTTATAAAGCTATTGATTGTGCTCGAACCTTACAAAATAGAGGGGTATATATTTTAAATGATTTAAATATTATAGATAGTTTGAGAGATAAATCTTATGTATATCAACAATTAGTCACTAATGGTTTAAAAATTCCTGATTATAATCTAGTTAATTCTTTAGATTGCATGACGAAAAATATTAAAGATTATCCATTAGTAATAAAACCAGTATTTGGTTCACGTAATAATAATGTAATTACAATTAAAAGTATAGAAGATATACCAAGTACAATTGATTGGCCAGTCATAGCTCAAAAATATATTCCATTTGATATAGAATATAAAGGTTATCGTATTGGTGATTCAATTTTTTTATCTCCGGAAAGTTCTATACAATATGAGAATCAAAGTCAGATTGAAAAAAATAAATTATTCCCTTTAATTACGCAATGTGGCAATATTTTAGGATTAGATTTATATAGTATTGATATATTATTTTATCAAAACCAATGGTATGTTATCGATTTAAATATTTCAGGATCTTTTAATAGTATGCTAGATAGTGCAAATCTAATAGCAAAATATATAATAAACAAAATCCCACAAAAAATATACCAAAAATAAAAATAATTAATTTAAGATCTTAAGATTGTTAATTAATAATATTTTATATGACAAATAGGTTGTTAGAAAAAATTAATAAGGATTATTCTTTATTAAAGATAATACCTAGAAGACAGATTGGATCTGAAAAATATTTATTATCCACAGGTAATTCTCGTATTATCATTTTAAAAAAATATGACACCAAAAATGAGGCTAAAAATGAAATAAATAATTTTTTATGTATTAAAAAAAATATTCCTCAAGAATATTTACCTAAATTATATACTTCACCTATTTTTTTATCTAACAAAGAACAAGAACAATCTATTGCCTTTGAATATTATTCATCTTACAAAACTTTAGATAGAATATTAAAACAAAATGGATATAAATTAGAATATTTACAAGCTATGAATAATCTTTTCTCTGAAGCATTATTACCTCTTTATAAAAATACTTCCACAGGTTTTAGGGTAATTAGAAATAGGTTACCCATATATAATTATGCTAATAGTATTTTGGATAGTAAATTCTTAAAAGAAGTTGTTAGAAAAATAGATAGATTAGAGTTTGCTGCACCTCATACAACAATTCATGGGGATTTACATCCGCGTAATATTATTTTAGATGGATGTAATATAAAAATGATAGATTTTGAATATATATTATCAAATGAATGTATATATTATGATTTTTCTAGATTTGAATTATTTTTCTCTTTGCATTATCCGTTCCCAATTAATTGGGAAAAACATATTAGATTAATGTATCGTAAGGGAAATATTAGTAATCTTTCAGAATCCTCAAGTAAATCATGTTTATTTAATTTTATTGTTATAATTAGATCTTTTTCAACGAAATTTTCGACTCAATTATATAATAACCAGTCCCAAGAATTAATAGATATAGGATATTGCAAGTGTTTGTTTTATGATCTAATATGGGTAATAACAAGAGAAACCTTTCCGTTAATAGCTCGTAAGCGTGCAGTTACTTTATTTTTATATTTATATAATGAATTTAAAAATATATTATAAAATCATATGATGCCAATTTCTTTGGGACATATAGCATTAAGAGTTTTTGATATTAAGAAATCTTTATTATTCTATAAACAAGTTTTTGGAGCTCAAATCGAAATTGAACGTCTATCTAAAACTATTAAAGATGAGAGTGGTTGCCCATTCTACGTCGCATTTATTAAGTTTGGTAACACTACCATTGAATTATTTTCTTCTACAAAAGTTGCTTATGATATAAATAATAAAGACATTTTTCATATTGCATTTTTTGTTATTAATCTTAAAGAATTTTCTGATCACTTAGATTATCTTGATATATCATATGAAACACATCAAATTGATGAACAAAAAGAATTGATTCGTTTCTTTGACCCAGATAATTTTATTATAGAAGTAATGGAACATTTCTCTAATAAAATATAAATTTTAAATAAATAAAATTGTATGATTAACAAAAATTGGACTATTTTTAATACAAAGCCTTTTATTTCTGATGAAGTTTTTAAAATTACTAAAAAAGTAATTCCATCTACTTGGAGCATCAAGAAAATAGATAGAAGTATAGTAATTGAAAGCAATATTTCTAAAAAAAAGATAATAATTTTTGTTTATGCTGATCGACCAACTCAATCTATATCAGTGTATAAGATTAATGGAATTCCTTCTTCGAAAATAGAAATGCAAATAAATAATGGTTTAAATCAAGAATTGTGGGTTAAAAAATTAATCAAAGAAATTGATTTTTTAAGTAATAAATTTTCTAAATTAGAATTATCTACAATTATTAATTCTTTACCACTTTTAAATAAATACGCCAAGAAATTATCTGGAAGTTTATCTAATTATGCCTTGGTTTGGCGTGATCATTTTGTTGAAGATAGTGTTGCCTTATTGCATGCATTTGAAGTAGCGGGTATTAAACCTGAAAATATTTATACTCTTGATAAAGGAGATAAAACTCTTAAGAGATTGAGAATTGAAGCATCCTTTAAAGATATGGGTTATTATTGTTCCTTATTTGATAATTTATATTTAGATCCAATTTTGGAAAAAAAAGAAATTAAAAGAATAAAAAAAAGTATTTTAGACTTTGTATCTTTGATGAAGAAGAAAGGAAAGAAAATTATACTTATCGATGACG
>JAQUXC010000004.1:0-64979 GCA_028692545.1 Patescibacteria group bacterium
TAAATACCATAAAACTCGCTTTTCTTTTGGATAACTTGGTTTTAAAGGCATATATTTGTTTATTAGTTAACAGTGTTACCCCTAAGTATACCAAGTGTTACCTATTAGTGTTAACTGTACATTGTATTGCAATTTATTAAAAAAGTATTACAATATATCGAATATATGGAGGAAAAATGAAAATTCTTACTATAAAGCAAATAGAAGATTATGTTTGCAAAGGATATACACTACTTACATTTACAGGTAGTGGAAAAAATTATGTTGGAATTTCTTTGGTGCATGAAACTGTAAGAAGAAGAAAGCTTTCAACTCCTTTGTCAACTTTATAAGATTATTAATCGTCCTATAAAACTAAAATACGTACCAAGCGATGGATATGTATGGGAAAATTACTTTCTTTTTGTTCCGGGATTAGATGCTTATATAGGAGATAGTCTTAATAAAGAATTCTTTGATAAGGTTAAAAAACGGTTTCAAAATCAATATGAAATACTGAAACAGGTGTTTCAATAATAGACTTTGTAATTTACAAAAGGAGCTTCGCGCTCCTTTTTATCTTCTCTTTCCAAAACTCCTCTTCCTTCCCCTATTTGCAAATCTATGTGCTTCTTCACGAGTTTTTAGAAGTGTTGGTTTAATATTCTCACACAAGTCCTTGATACTTTTACTCATTCCTGTTCCATATACCAACCTATCATTATCATATTTAGAAATTCCTACAATTGGAATATTTATATTTATTTTCCTGAATAATTTAGAAATGTAATCAACTTGTGGTTTTCCACCGTCTATCATTATCAAATCGGGTCTTTGCCATTCATTATGATTTAATCTTCTTGAAATTACTTCTTCAAGTGCTCTTTCATCATCCCCTGCTGGTGCAGTTTTTATTTTAAATAATCTGTATTCATTTTTGTTTGCCTCACCATTTTCAAAAACAACCATTGATCCATATGATTCATGACCTCCAAAATGTGAAATATCATAGCCCTCTATTCTATTTATTTTCTCATTTATATCATCTTCGTTTGTAAGAAGTGATACATCTTGGATATGTTTTAAAAATTTTGCTTTCTCAGGAGATTCTTCCATTAATTTTTTTAATAATCGTTTTTTTTCTCCGGACAGAAACAAAATAATATTAGAAATATTCTTTTTGTAATCTTTTTTTGATATTTCTGAAATACAAGTTCCTGGACATAATCCAATTTGATAATCAAAACAAGGTTTTCCATTATTTGGAACACATGTGCTATATGGAAATATTCGTCTTATAATTTTTAGTGCATTTTGAATAAGATAAAGTGATTGATAAGGGCCAAATACTGCAAATTTATTTACAGGAAATTTGTGCAATTCACGTTCTCTTATTAATTTAACTTTTGGAAAATCACTATTTTTATCAATTGCAATGTAGATAAAAGATCTATTGTCTTTGTCTTTTATATTATATTTTGGCCAATATTTTTTGATATTTTTTGCTTCTAATATAATTGCTTCAAGTAAATTATCTGTTTCAATATATTTAATATCATATGCGAGTGATACCATTTCAGCAATTCTTATATCAATATTTTTTTGAAAGTATTGTGAAACTCTGTTTTTCAAACTTGTTGCACGACCAACATAAAGAATGTGTTTATTTTTATCTATAAAAAAATATACCCCGCTAGATTTAGGAAATTTTTTAATTTTATCTTTTAATTTTGTCATGAATTAATATTATAATAAATAGCTAATTTTGACTATATCCTGTGAGATGATATTATCTCACAGGATATATTGACATATAAATTAGAAATAATAAGATATATACATAATCATTTGAAAAGCGATTATGAACAAAAATAAAGCCTTATTATTCAAAAATAAATATAGAATTGAATCAATTCGATTAAAAAATTGGGATTATTCTGATCCTGGTTTTTATTTTATTACCATTTGTATAAAAGATAGAGAAAATATATTTGGTGAAATCATTGATGGAAAAATGGTTTTAAATATATATGGGTATATTGTGAAATATTGTTGTCGTGATTTACCAAATCATTATAAAAATTGTATTGTGGATTCATATGTAATAATGCCGAATCATTTCCATGGGATAATACAAATCAAAGATGCGGTTCGCGTTGGGATGGTTCGCGACGCATTTGTAGAGACGATTCATGAATCGTCTCTACGCGAACCATCCCAACGGGTCCGACGTGAATCGTCCAAATGCAAACACAACACAAAACAACGACGTAAAATGTTATTATCAAAAATAATTGGACGGTTCAAAATGCAATCATCCAAAAAAATCAATTTGGTAAATCACGCAATATATTTTCGTTGGCAAAAATCATATTACGAATACATAATCAGAAATGAACAATCATTATATAGAATTCGACAATATATAAAAAACAATCCAATAAATTGGGATTGCGACAGAAATAATAACAAATAATTTATTTATTTTTCTGTTTTTTAATTATTTTTACAACCCCAAAAATCACGAACAATAATCCCAATCCTTGTGCGCCGGGACTATCATCATATCCGCCATAAACAAATATAAAAATACCGAACAGTATTAATGGAATTAAATATAATAGTTTTTTGAGTTTCATATAATTTTTCTTTTTCTTATCTCTAAACATAAATTATTCCCGCCTCAATATAATTTATAATTGTTCCGAAATCCCGCTTCGCGGGATTATTTTTCATATAGGTTTGTTAAGAATTTATTTTACAACAACATTATTTTATAATTTTATATCTTGTGCTTCTTCCCTGACCAATTCTTTCAACTAATCTAAGTGTTAATAATTTTCTAAGTGCTTGTTTGATAGTAACTAGTGGAATATAATTATTTAATTTTTCATTAATTTCTGAAACACTCAAAGTTTCTCCATTTTTTAATAATTCAAAAACTATCTCTTGTTTTCCTGACAAAAGTTTTTCTGGTTGTTGTAAGTTCATTAATTCTTTTGCTTTTTCTGCTTGTATGAATAATTTATCAAGAAAAAAACTTAACCATGGAGTAATATCCTCATTCTTTGTTTTATGGTTTTTTTGAGTAGCTCTAAGTGAAAGATAATAATCATCTTTATTATCTTCTATTATTTCATCAATAGAAATATATGGAACATATGCATAATTATTACGAAGTAAAAGTAAATTTGTAAGAGCTCTGCTTAAACGACCATTTCCATCAAGAAAAGGATGGATAGCTAAAAATTCAAATATAAAATTTGCAATAATCAAAATTGGATGTAATTCTTTTTTATCAAATTGTTCATTTGTCCAAGAAATAATTGATTCCATTTCTGGTTTTACTAAATAAGGTTTTGTTGGATTAAATAAAACAATTTCTTCTCCTGTTTCATTTTTCATTATTACTGTATTTTCTGAACTTTTATATTTCCCTAAATGAGATTGATCTTTCTTTGAAAATTGCAAAAGAATACTATGAAATTGAAGTATGTTATTTTCTGTTAATTTAAGTGTATTATAATTATCAAAAATTTTACCAAGCAAGTCAGCATAACCAGCGACCTCTTCTTCGTCACGATTTTTAGGTGGATTGAGTTTTAATCCGCGAAGCAATCTAGCCACTTCTTCATCTGTCATTTTTGATCCTTCAATACGAGTAGAAGCACCAGTGGAAGTTATAATAACAGAAGATTTCAGGCGACCTAAAATTTGTGGATTAAGTTTCAAACTTCCACGCCAAAGACCCTTAAATTCATCTATTTTAGTTATTTTACCTAGTATTTCTTGATTTAATTTAATTCTATCGTAAAATCTATCTTTTTCCATATTTTTAATGTTTTAATCATATATATTTAACTATATACGATTATATACGAAAGTATCTAAAAAGTCAAATCCCAGGGCTACGCCGAAGCCTTGGCGAAGGCGAGGCCATAAAAAAACACAAAAATACCGAATAGTATTAATGGAATTAAATATAATAGTTTTTTAGTTTTCATGTGGGCTTATTTTAAATTTTAGCTTTATTTAATATATTATCAATTATCCAATATTTGTAATTACCAATATTTAAATAATTATATATTTTTGAATCAAATAAGGATTCATAACCTTTTATTTTTAATTCATTTGATAAACTATCTAAAAATGTTGTCTTGCCTTCTCCCCATTTACCAGAAATGCCAAAAATAAATGATTCATTTTGGATATTATCATAATTTTTTTCTATAATATCTACAACATTTTTTATAAATTTTTCTCTACTTTTTATTTGCATATATTTACTAATTCATATTTTATCTAATACTAATCTTTATAATATTCTAATTTACCTATTTCTTCAAATAACTCTTCAAATATTCCCCAGTCACACTTTTTTCATTTCTAACAATATCTTCAGGTGTTCCATAAGCAATTACACGACCACCATTTTCTCCACCATCAGGACCCAAGTCAATTATATAATCCATTGATTTTATAACATGCAAATTATGCTCAATAATCAGAATTGTGTTTCCACGTTCTACAAGTTTGTTTAACACGTGGAGCAACAATTCAATATCATGATAATGAAGTCCTGTTGTGGGCTCATCCAACAAATACAATGTGCGTTTTCCAAGTGTGTTTGTAAGCTCTTTTGCGAGTTTTATGCGCTGAGCTTCTCCACCTGAAAGAGTTGTTGCTGATTGTCCCAGCTTCAAATATCCAAGTCCAACTTCTATTAGAACTTTTAATTTATCAGTTATAAAGTAATTTCCGTCAAAAAGTTTGTATGCCTCATCAATTGTGAGGTCTAGCACATCAGCAATACTATGATTTTTGTATTTTACTTGTAATGTTTCTCTGTTAAATCTTTTGCCATGACATACTTCACACTCCACAAGTACTGGTGGTAAAAAATGCATTTCAATAAGGTTAAATCCTGCTCCAGAACACGCTTCACATCTTCCACCTGCTCGATTGAATGAAAAACGAGATAATGTATATGCTCTTTCACGTGATTCTGGAAGTTCTGCAAAAAATTCTCTAATTGGTGAAAATATTCCAGTATATGTTGCTGGATTTGATCGTGGAGTTCGACCAATTGGTGATTGATTTATAATTACTAATTTATCAACATATTCTAATCCTTTTATTTCTTTTACATTTTCTAAATTTGGTTTTGCGGGTCTACTCATAATCTTTGAAACATTTTTGTATAACACATCATATATAAGAGATGATTTTCCACTTCCTGAAACTCCAGTAATACTAACCATACGGCCAAGAGGAATTTCTACATTTACTCCTTTTAGATTATTTGCTTTTGCACCTATAATTTTTATAGCTCCTTTATTTTTCTCACGTCGGTGTGCAGGAACTTCGATTTTTCTCTGTCCTCTTAAATATTGCAAAGTCAAAGATTTTTGGAATTTTGATCGCGACGTAGCCGAAGGCGAAGTCGGATCAAGTAATTCTAAAGTATTTCCAATTGCCATGACTTCCCCTCCGTGAACTCCAGCAAGAGGTCCAAGATCTACTAAATAATCTGATTCAAGAATAGTTCTTTCGTCGTGCTCAACAATTATTACAGTATTATTTTTATCGCGTAATGCTTTTAGAGTTTCAATTAATCTGTCAGTGTCTCTTTCATGGAGTCCAATTGTTGGCTCATCTAAAACATATAGTGTTCGAGAAAGTTGAGATCCAATCTGTGATGATAATCTTATACGTTGTGCTTCTCCACCTGACAATGTTTCTGCTTCACGACTAAGTGATAAATAATTCAATCCAACTTTTGATAAAAACTCATATCTATTTATAATTTGATTAATTACCAAATCAGCAATTGCCTTTTGTCGCTTTGTCATTTTGTCTTGGAAGTGTTTGAAAAATTCAATTGCCTTATCAATAGACAAATCACAAACTTCTGCAATATTCTTTTTGTTTATTTTTACTGACAATGCTTCATCACGTAATCTTCTACCATTACATTTGTCACATACTTTTCCTTTGAAACCAATTTTTCCCAAACCAGAACATTTTTCACATGCACCATGAGGAGAATTAAATGAAAATAATCTTGGCTCTACTTCTGGAAATGAAAAACTATCATTTGGACAAGTCCAGTTTGACGATAATAAAAATTCTTCTTTGTTTATTTGAACAACTACAAGACCTTTACTATATGCTAGTGAACTTTCTACTGCTTCAAATAATCTCGTTTCATCAGTTAGCATTACCTTATCAACTACCAAATCAATGCTGTGCTTTTTCTTTGGGTCTAATACAATTTTTTCTCGAAGTGAATGCATTTTTCCATCAACTCTAACTTCTCCATAGCCAAGTTTTAGATAATCATAAAGCATTTGATAATATTCACCTTTTCTGTCCATGACAATTGGTGAAAGTATTACTGCAAAGTCCTTATCACCTACTTTTTTAGAAATAATAATATCTATCATTTCCTCAAGAGATAATTTTTCTATTTTTGTTCCGCAAAGTGGACAAAATACTTCACCAACTCTCGCATAAAGAATTCTTAAGTAATCATAAATATCAGTAAGTGTTCCAACTGTAGACCTTGGATTATGTGATAGAGCTTTTTGGTCAATAGAAATTGATGGAGCAAGTCCAATTATTTCATCAACATCAGCGGGTTTTTTTTGTCCCAAAAATTGTCTCATGTATGGTGAAAGTGACTCAACATATTGACGCTGACCTTCAGCAAAAATTGTATCAAAAGCAAGAGACGATTTCCCACTTCCAGAAAGTCCTGTTATTACTGTTAATTTGTTGTGCGGAATTTCTAAATCTATGTTTTTTAGATTATGCATTCTCGCACCATGTATAATTATTTTTTCTTCCATATACTAATTTTTTTATGCCAATATACAAATGACATACCAATTATACAAATGACATTCGTATTATTGGTATAAATTTGTATATTAGTATTATATTTACTCGTTATTATTGGCAATATCCAAGAAATCTTCTATATCCTTTATTATAGTTTTTGGAACAATGTTATTCTTTTTATTATATTCAATTTGCTTTTTTCTACGTCTTTCTACTTCTTTTATTGCCTTTTTCATTGAGTCAGTTGTTTTATCAGCATAAAGAATTATTTTTCCTTTTACATTTCGCGCTGCACGACCCATTGTTTGCATAAGCGATGTCTCACTTCTTAAAAATCCTTCACGATCAGCATCAAGTATTGCAACAAGAGTTACTTCTGGTAAATCCAATCCTTCACGAAGTAAATTTACACCGATCAAAACATCAAATTTTCCAAGACGAAAGTTTTTTAGTATTTCATTTCTTTCAAAAGTTTTTACATCAGAGTGTACATAATTAGATCTAAATTTATGTTCAGTTAAATACGCATGCAAATCCTCAGCTTGTTTTTTTGTTAAAGTATTTACAATTACTCTCTCATGTATTTTTGCAAGTCTTTCAATCTCATCCATTATGTCATTTATTTGGCTTCTGTTGGTTTTTTTATCGAACACTGGTCTAATTTCCACTTCTGGGTCAATGAGGCCTGTAGGACGTATAATTTGCTCTACAATGGCCTTAGAATGCTCATATTCGAACTTTCCAGGAGTTGCAGTTGTAAAAATTACTTGCCCAATTCTTTTTTTAAATTCTTCAAATCTCAGTGGTCTATTATCAAGTGCAGATGGCAATCTCCAACCATATTTTACAAGCGCTTGTTTTCTACTTCTATCACCTTCATACATTCCACCAATTTGTGGAACTGCAATATGTGATTCATCTATAATTGTTAAAAAATCTGGTTTGCCATTTTTTACAGGAAAATATGCGAGTAATGAGTCGGGTGATTCTCCGGCTAATTTTCCTGACAAATGTCTTGAGTAATTTTCTATTCCATGACAATATCCAATTGATCTAATCATTTCCATATCATATTTAGTACGTCTCTCTAATCTTTCAGCTTCTAAATACAATTTATTTTTTTTAAAATAAGATAATCTTTCTTTCAATTCTGCTTTTATATTTTTCAAAGCAATTTTTATCTGAGGTGCGTTTGATATAAAATGCTTCGGAGGAAAAATTAATATCTCTCTTAAATTTTCTAAAATATTTTGGGTAACATTATCTACAACATCAATACTTTCTATTTTTTGATCTTTTAATTCAATTCTATAAGTAATATCTTGGTCCATTGGTTTTAATTCAAACACATCACCTCTTATTCTAAATTGTCCACGAGTCAAAACTCCGCTCGTTCTTTCAAATTGAATTCTTACAAATTGTGTTATTAAATCAGCTCTTACAATTTCTTGATCTTTTTCTAAATGAATTGATGATTCTTGATAATTTTCCGGAACTCCTAAATTATAAATACATGAAACAGATGCAACAACTATTACATCTCGCCTTGTTGATAATGCAGTTGTAGCACCATGGCGAAGTTTATCAATCTCCTGATTTATCATTGCTTCTTTATCAATATAGGTATCAGTAATTGGCAAATATGCTTCTGGTTGATAATAATCATAATAAGAAACAAAATAATGAACTGCGTTTTCAGGGAAAAAGTTTTTATATTCTCTGTATAATTGTGCTGCTAATGATTTGTTTGGTGCAATTACAAGAACGGGTTTATCAATACCAGAGATAATATTTGCGACTGTAAATGTTTTACCAGATCCTGTGACACCCATAAGTGTTTCAAAATCAAAACCTTTCTCAAGTCCCTTTTTGAGTTTCATAATTGCCTCTGGTTGATCGCCAGCTGGCTTAAATGAAGATTTTAATTTAAATAGTTTTGCCATATTTATTTTCGGTAACATTATTACGATTCATAAAACTATACGTTTTATATTTTTTATTTTTTGTAGTTTTTTTCTATTCCACCCTTTTCTAGAAAAGGGTGTAGCCTAAAAGTCGCGAGCACATAAAAATTTTTAAATTTATCATTTCGTCAAGCTAAAACTTCAAATGTTACCTATCGGTAACTTGAAGTTTTTTTACGCTTGACTACACTCAAATTTTAATAAAATTTTCATAAGCTCGCAAATAAAATCAGATACAATTTTAGATTAAATTGTGCAGTTTAGAAGTTAACGTAAGACGTCTTACGTTTAACGAAACTACCATCGTAGACATATATCATACAACGAAACCAACCACCTATTGATGTATAGGGGTTGTATGAATAATTTAATTAATGTGAATTATAACAAAAAAATGCGTTTTTGACAACGTTAATTTAATGTGTTAGATTATTTAATCAAAACTAAATTTTCGGGAGGAAATAATGACAAACCAAATATTGGTACCAAATCTTTTAGAGACAATAAACTTTGCTGGGAAATTATTCAGAGAGCGCTTATTTTTTAATGTTTTTTCGTATTGTGTGATTCTTATCTTTGTTATTATGAGTAATATTTTGAATATTTATAGTTGGGGATGGGGAATTATTCCATGGTTTTTTATAGCTTTTATTCTTGGCTGGATATTGAGTAGGGTTAAAAATAAAATATCCCGCAAAGGATATTTTACAAAAAAAATAACCAGATGGATTAAATATCAAAAATCATATCATAAAGAAAACTTTGTAATGGGAATGTATTTTTGCATACAACATGGATTCCCAGAAATAGAATCTTATGAAGATAAGTTTTTTATAAAACATTATCTAGTAAAGAATTATATTCATTTTATGGATTTGGAATTTATTTTGTCCAATATAAAACTGCTTCAGTATTTAGGAGGTCCAGCAAATTCAGAAATTGAATTCAACAAAATCGTCGCTGATTATGTTTTTGAAAAAATTCAAGAACATGAAAAATACAGGGAAGAACAAAACAAAGAACATACCTTCGGAGTAGAGATGATTAAAAAATATCATACTTGGTTCAGTGACATAGCACTTCCCAAAGAACAAAGGGAATTCTATAAAAAGATATAATACACTAATAATAAAAAATAAAACGTCAGGCGAGGTCTGGCGTTTTTTAATACAATAAGTGCGTATTATGAATATATTTTATAGTAGAAAATATAGATAAAACTAGTTTCATAAAAAATCGATGGGTTAAACTTGATGATTTTTTTATAAATAATATTATCTTTGTAATTTTTTCCTAATCTCTTCCAGGGCTTTTGTTGGTTTATACATAAGGTCAGAATTCATCATAAGATTAGTTGCCTCTTTTTGTAAATTATCTGGTAAGGAAGATAATTCTTTCAATGCTTCAATCTCCTCTAAAGCTCTTTTTGGGCTATATGCAGGATGTGGTTTTCTTAAATAATCCAAAGCAATTTCTTTATAATTATCTGTAAGATTATTGATTTCCTGCATAGCACGAACTTCTTCCATGGCTTGTTCTGGAGTGTGTTCCCAATCTGGATCTAAAAATTCATCAAAAATCTTTTTTAAATCATCTGAAAGTTCATCATATTGTTTTTTTATTTCTGGTGGAATATTATCTAGACTTAAATTTTCAAAATTATTCATCTTTTTTGTATTATTAATTATATGGTTAGTTTAACAAATTGTGTATACAAAATCAATTTGAAAATATTGACTTATCATTATTTTTATTATATAATAATAAATTCTAAAATTGAATATAGGAGTAAAAATGAATGTATTTTGTCGAGATTTCAGGACAGAAAAACTGCATAAGAGAAGAATGATTCATGGATTTGTAGGAATTCATGAGAAGGTAATATTGGAAGTGGGGTGTGGTAAGGGATACTGTACGGAGATTTTGTTAACAGAAGATAATTTTTTGCTTGGAATAGATCCATGCGAAGAAGATATCAAAGAAATAATGACTCGTAATTTTCCAAGAAACGCTCAATTTAGAGCATGTGGCTTACAACACATGACTCATGGATATAGTTTTGATCTTATTGTATTCTACAAGAGCTTTCATGAATTACAAGGAATAAGCCTTGAAGAAGCTCTGATAAAATCAAAACATCTACTCAATCCAAACGGCAAAATTTTGATAATTGAGGAAAGTCTGAAGTCTCAATTATTTAAAATTCATAACTACGATCCATTCAAAGAAAGAGCAGAAAACTTGGAAATTGAAAAAGTTTCAAGAGCTCAAAAATGTGTCATGAACACAAAATATGAGTTATGCGTCTTAAGAACTACGATTGAGTTTAAAAATGTGGAAGATTTCTGTATTAGAGAGCTTCACGAGACAAAACCTGATCAATTATTTAAAAGTATTGTAGTATTAGCAATAAAAGAAGCTACATCAGTTTATGCAGGTGAAAAACCATTTTGTTTGAAAGAGGTAATGAATATGTATCTAATTTCATAATAAATGGACATTATTAAGTATATAGCAGACCGGAAACGGTCTGCTATTATTTTTATAAATTTAATATCAATTAATAAAACAAAAAACTGTGAATTAACACAGAATTTTGTTATTTAAAATAAGTTTTCCTTTAATTTTTTGTATTTTGCAATAATGCAAGTTCTAAAGCTTCTTCTGGCTTATATTTTTCAGTATCATCTTTATAATAACCAACCACGTGTTCTGTGTTTAAATATTTTTCAGCAATAACCCTGAGATTTTCTGGTAATTTATTAATTTTATCTCTTGCAATTGTAGATTTCAATGCAGAATTATAAGATTTGTATTGTTCTTTATATTCATTAGCAATAGATTTTAAATCTTCTGGTAATTTATCTATTTCACCAAAAGCAATGGCTTCTTTTAATTCAAATTCAAGAGATCTGTCTTTTGAATTTTGTAGATTAGTGTAGGCAAAATTTCTTAATTTTGGAGGAAGATCATTAATACCTTTTAATGTTTCAGCAATATGCTGAAGTTCAACTACGTGAGCATGAAAAAAATCTATTATCTTTATTTTATGTCTTAAATCTTTGAATTCATCAGGTATTTTATCAGCCTCTTGGTCTGCTTTAAACTCAGTTAAAGCTAACAATGGATTTTGATCTATTGCTGAACTATTAATGGAATTTCTTAAATCTTCTGGTAAATTATCAATTTCCTGTTGAGCTCTAACTATTTCTAATATGGTTTTCATATCATAATCATCTCTATTAAAATGTTTTTCAGCAACGAGTTTTAAATCATCTGGTAATTTTTTAAGTTCATCTACTGTATCTTTGTCTATATTATTTTCACTATAAACCCTTAATAAGGTTTCGTATCTTGATTCATCTTTTTTAGGTATTTCTACCTCATCTTCTTGTTTTCCATCATCATCTTCATTTGAATTTATTGTTGGGTTTTCAAAATTCATATTTTTTGTTTATTCATATTTTTTAATTATTTAAAGTATATATTATGATGCCTTTTTCATATTTTCTAAAGCTGCTTTTAAAGCATCAATAGGAGAAAGATCTTCGTATCTAGGTCCTATCATTTTTTCGGCAAAAAGTTTCGCATCTTCAGGAAGTTGCATAATTTTTTTATATGCTTCTACTTGTTCTGAGAGAGCATTTTCATTGTCAATTGAATAGAATAATTTAATTCTTTCTCTAATATCACTATCTTCTTCACTTGTATTTGGCGTTGGAATTTGTTCAAAATTTGGCATATTTTTTTACTTATTAATTATATATTTATAATAAAACAATAATTTTTTTTGTCAAACAAATTATTTATTTTCTAAAATTGGCAAAGTAAACTTTTCTTTTAGATATTTTTTGTATAATTGTAAATTTTCATAAAAATCAAAAGCGATTAATTCTTTTTCTGGTAAACTATCCAGATCAAACCATCGTATTTCTAAATTTTCTCCATCAATTTCAGAAACTTTCTTATCAGCTTGAGCAATATATACAAAACTAAGATTCTGTCTATCCTCCGCTGGTCTATTAGGGTTATCAATTATTGTAAGAAGTTCTAAATTTTTTATTATCCAGCCAGTTTCTTCTTGTGTTTCTCTTTTAATAGTTTGTTTTAACGTTTCATCTCTTTCCATAAACCCTCCTGGTAATCCCCATTTTCCAATTTCTAAAACACTAACAGGCCCTCTTTTACCCATTAAAACTTTATTATCGCGCACAACAATTGCATTTACAGTTACATGGCGTAAACTTGTTTTATTTCCATCTTCAAATTCACAATTTATCATAATTATTGTTGATTATTTTGATTATTAATTACTTGTTGAGGATTTAGTTTGTCTTGTTCCTTTTTATAAATAATTTCTAAAATTATAGATATCATAAAAATAAGCATCATTCCAAATAGCAAAATCATTGGATATAATATATATCCACCGTATATACAATTAGAGCTTTCACTACAAAGTTTGATATTAATAAATGTAGTATATCCCCAATAAAGACATATTGCTAAATTTATATAAAATAAAACCCAAAATTTCTTTTTTAGATAAAGACCAAGAATAATTAAATATAAAAATATAACTATAAAATATCTTATTGTTATAGTTATTTCTATAAATATTTTAATATCTCTCATAAAAAAATTCATAAAAAGAAACACCATTAATAAAAATAGTGGGGATAATATTATTAATAGTGCTCTAAAAAATATGAAGAGCGAATTTTTATGTTTAATATTATAAAAAATTGCAAAAATTAATAAAAATGGAATTAAAAATAAATAAGATTGTAAATAATTAAGATTAAAATAAAATCGTAGCATAAAAAATATAAATATTATGGGAATTATCATTAACAATGTTTTAAATGTTTTACTCATATTTTTTATTTACTACTAAAATATTCTATTATTCTTTCTTTGCAATCTATTGCAAAGTCCAATTTATTTATTTCTTCCTCATCAAACCAACCAAAATCATCAAAATCTTCTTTGTTTGGAATTGGTTTCGATTTAAATTTTACTATAAATGTTTTAAAAAATCTGTTGTTGAAATGATAAGTTTTGAAAAATTCCAATATTTCTATTTCACAATTCAATTCTTCTTTTATTTCTCTTTTAAGTGCTTGTTCTGGATTTTCGTTTTCTTCAATATGACCTCCAACAGTTTCCCATAATTCAGGAGAAAACTCTTTGTTTTTACTACGTTTTGCAATAAAAATCTTATTATCAATATTTCTTATAATTATTGAACTTACTGATCCGTAATCCATATTAATTTAAATTATATATTTTATATTCTATAACTTTCAACTTTATACTTAGAACTTTATAACTTCCCTTATATTTTCTCACCTTATTATTAAAAAGTAAAACAAAAAAACTACTTGTAACAAATTAAATAGTTTTTTTATTATCTATTGACTTATTTTATATATATAATATAATGAATTTATCATTACGATGAATTAAGTTCTCTAAGGGGTTAGTCCCGACGAGAGCTTTTTTCTTTATATTCAAGTTTATTTCTCAAATCATTAATAAAATCTAAAATATTATTTTGAGGAGTACTCAATTTATCTAATAGACAAGAATAACTAAATTTATTTGGGATTAATACTTTTTTTAATTTATTTTTATTAATTAAATATTCAACAAGACAATGAAAATCACCATCACCAGAAATAATTAAAGCTTTGTTGTAATTATTAAACTCTATTATTGCATGTAATACCAATTCAGCATCAACATTTCCTTTAACAATTCCATTTTTTAATTCTAGAGTGGGCTTGAAAATACAAATATATCCAGATTCTTGTAGTTGTGTATATAGTATTTGATTACCAGGTTTGTATCCTATAAATAAAAAGGCTTTTTGAATATTATATTTATCCTTTAAGTAAGTTCTAAAACGTCTATAGTCAAGTTTCCAACCCGAATATATTTTTATATTATTTTTGTAAATATCATTTAATATCCCCAAATGAAGATTTTGACTATCTATAAATGCATAATTATTATTTTTCATAAAAATCACTTTCTTTATATGTTTTTATAAAATAAAAAAGTCGCTTCTGCGACCCTTTTATTATCTTACAACTTTTATTTTAAAATACAATATTTATATTTATTTCTTCAATAAGTCTCTTACTGCTGCTTGAGCTGCTGCAAGACGAGCAATTGGCACTCTAAATGGTGAACAAGATACATAATTAAATCCATTTCTGTGACAGAATTCAACTGATTTTGGCTCGCCACCGTGCTCTCCGCAAATTCCAATCTTCAAATCTTTGTTTGCGCTTCTACCTTTTTCTACTGCAATTTTTATTAGCTCGCCAATACCTTCTTGATCAAGTACTTCAAATGGATCATCTTCAAATATTCCTTGATTTACATATTCTTTCAAGAATTTTCCAGCATCGTCACGAGAAAGTCCTGCACCCATTTGAGTCAAATCATTTGTACCAAATGAGAAAAATTCAGCACCAGCTTCAACAATCTTATCTGCTACTAATGCTGCACGAGGAACTTCTATCATTGTTCCAACTTTGTACTCAATTTCAATTCCAGCTTCTTTTAGCTTATTTTCAACAATATTTACAATCCTATCTTTCAAAATAGAAAATTCTTTTGTAGTTGCAACAAGTGGAATCATAATTTCTGGCTTTACATCATGTTTAGCACCACATTTTGGACATTTTGTAGCAACTTCTATTGCTGCTTCTATAATAGCTCTTGTTTGCATATCACAAATCTCAGGAAATGTTATTGCCAATCTACATCCACGATGACCAAGCATTGGATTGAATTCATGCAAATCATCAATTTTTGATTTTATAGTTGCGATATCAACATTCATCTCTCCAGCTAATTCTGCAATATCTTTTTCTTCTCTTGGTAAAAATTCATGAAGCGGTGGATCAAGTAATCTAATTGTAGTATCATACTCATCCATTTCATGAAATAATCCAATAAAATCTTGTTTTTGATATGGTAATAATTTTGCAAGTGCTTTTTCTCTTGCCTCTAGATTATCTGACAAAATCATTTCTCTTACAGCTTTTATTCTATCACCTTCAAAAAACATATGTTCTGTTCTGCAAAGTCCTATTCCTTTTGCTCCAAATTTTATAGCAATTGAAGCATCATGTGGAGTATCAGCATTTGCTCTTACATCTAATTTTCTAAATTCATCAGCCCAACTCATAAGGGTTCCAAAAGTTCCGGACAATTCTGGATCTTGAGTTCCTACTTTATTCAAGTAGACTTTTCCAACTGATCCATCTAGTGAAATAAAATCCCCTTCTTTCAAAATTATATTTTTGCTTTTTATTGTAAGTGTTTTTGCTTTTTCATCAATTGACAAGTCACTGCATCCTGCTACACAACATTTTCCCATACCACGAGCTACAACTGCAGCATGACTAGTCATTCCACCTCGAGCTGTAAGAATTCCTTTTGCGCTATGCATTCCATCAATATCTTCAGGCGAAGTTTCTGTTCTTACCAAAATTACATCTAATCCGCTATTTGTTTTTTCAAATGCTTCTATTGCAGTAAATACAACTTCACCAACAGCAGCACCAGGAGATGCTGGCAAACCTTGAGCAATTTCTTCTGCATTTTGCAAAGCTATTGGGTCTAATTGTTTATGTAACAATTGATTTAATTGATTTGGATCAACTCGAAGTATTGCTTCTTCTTTTGTAATGAGTTTTTCTTCAACCAATTCAACAGCAATTCTTATTGCTGCTGCTCCAGTACGTTTTCCATTTCTAGCTTGCAAAATATATAATTTATTATTTTGAATGGTAAATTCCATATCCTGCATGTCTTTGTAATGTTTTTCAACTTTATCACAGGTATCAACAAGCTCTTTGTAAATTTCTGGATTTTGAGTTTCTAACTCTGAAACTGGCATTGGAGTTCTAATTCCTGCTACAACATCTTCTCCTTGAGCATTCATTAAGTATTCACCATAAAATTTTGCTTCACCTGTGGAAGGATTTCTTGTAAAACACACTCCTGTACCACTATCTTCTCCAAGATTTCCAAATACCATACTTTGAATATTTACTGCAGTTCCAATCAATCCTCTTATACTATTTAGTTCACGATAACGAATAGCTCTATTATTATTCCAAGAACTAAATACTGCATTTATTGCCAAAAACAATTGTTCAATAGGATCTTGTGGAAATTCTATTCCTTTTATTCCTTTTATTTTTTCTTTGTATCTTTTTGTTATTTCTTGTAAATCTTCTGTTGTAAGGTCTGTATCATATTTAGCACCTTTTGTATCTTTTACATTTTCCAAAATATGTTCAAATTCAGAGTGTTCTACTTCCATCACAACGTCTCCAAACATTTGTATAAGACGTCTATAAGAATCCCATGCGAATCTAGGATTGTTTGACTTGTTAGAAAGACCAATTACTGATTTATCATTTAATCCTAAATTTAGAATTGTATCCATCATTCCAGGCATAGAAGAAGCAGCACCAGATCTCACAGAAACCAAAAGTGGATCAATATCATCACCCAATGTTTTTCCCATTTTTTTCTGAAGCTCATCTAAATACCTTAAAATTTCACTTCTTACTTCTTGAGTGATTGTTTTATTGCTTTTATAATACAAATCACAAACTTCTGTTGTGATTGTAAATCCAGGAGGAACATTTATGCCGAGTGTTGACATTTCAGCTAGGTTTGCACCTTTTCCACCAAGAATTTCTTTCATGTCCTTATTTCCTTCTTCAAAAGAATAGATATATTTCTTTACATCTGTCATAGATTTTATTTTTTTATGTTTTTAATTAAAAATAGTAGCTATATTCTCTCATTTTTTAGAATTAAAATCAAGTATACAAATAAATACAATGCCAATACCTGCCTGCCCGCCTGCCTGCCGGTAGGCAGGGCAGGCAGGTACAAATGATATACCAATTATACAAATGACATTAGTATTATTGGTATAAATTAGTCCGCCTTGGCTTTGCCGTTAGGCGAGACGAGTATATTTATATATTCAATGTTGCTTTAATGCTAATATTCTGTTATATTATTCTATTACAATCAAGGAGGATAAAATGATTGATTTCATCGTTTCTAAAAGACAAATGATAATTCAGTCATTTGTCAGTCTTCGAAAAAAGAAAATTTTAGAAGTAGCATGTGGAAGTGGACATCTAACAAGATCACTTCTCACTGGTGATAATTTTGTACTTGGAATTGATCCAAATACAAAATCTATTGAAATAGCCAAAAAAGTTGCTCCAAAAGCAGCATTTATGACTAAGAGTTTTGAGGATTTCAGTCCAGGAGAAAGGCAATTTGATCTTGTGATATTTTCAATAGGTCTTCATGAAATGGAAAATCAAGAAGAACTAATTATGAAAGCAAAAAAAATAGTTACTCAGAGCAATGGAAATGTTTTAATTATTGAAAGAGATATTACAACCCAGTTTTTTAATGTCATAAATAAAATAAATCCTTCTATAATAGAGGATGAATTTAAAAAAGTATCTAAAACATCTGAAATTTTGAATTCTTTGTCTCCTATCAATATAGGTATTCTTCCGAATATTATGCACTTTCAAAATGCAATAGATTTTTGGAAGATATGTCTCAATGGAGACAAAAAAGTGACCATTATTTCTATAGTCGAAGCTTTGAATGTAAAACTCAATCAAGGTTTTTACATAGAAGATAATATGATAATGTATTTATTATAAAAGCAGGTTGGGAATTCTAACCTGCTTTTGAATTTTTATAATTAAATATTATTGTTCATTTTTTTATAAAACATAAGTTTGACTGTTTCTGAACATATAAAATATATAAACACTATCGCCAGTATAATAATCATGTGAGAAGTAGCTGGTTTTACAAAATGGAATGTATTTTGTCCAAAACTTGTATATGGAATCATAATTGTCAAAATTATTGCTAATATTGTAAGAACACTCAAAGATGTAGATGGTTTTGAAGCTTTTATAAATAATGCTTTACTACGGACAGAAAATATTAGGATAAGTTCCGTAAGAATACTTCCAATGAACCAATTTGTTTGCAAAACTTCTGGAGATATACGATAAAACAAACCAAAAAATATAAAATCAAAAATAGTACTTACAATTCCCAAAACTATTGAAAAAAGAACTATTTCTTTTACTTCATATTTTTTAGGAAGCATTAATTCTTTTTTGTCTGCTGTATCTGTGTAAATAGATATCATAGGAGTGTCTGATAGTAAATTTATCAAAAGAATCTGTACTGGCAACATTGGTAAAAAATCTACAAGAAGAGATGTACTTGCAACTGCAAAAAAATTACCAAAATTAGATGCAAGTGTTGCTTTTATATATTTTGTAATATTTGCAAAAACAGTTCTACCTTCTTTTATTCCATCAAGTATTACTGTAAGATTTTTTTGTAATAATATTATATCAGTCGATTCTCTTGCTATGTCAGATGCACTATTTACCACAATAGAAACTCCAGCAATCTTCAAAGCTGGTGCATCATTTATACCTTCACCCAAAAATCCTATCATTTTATCTTCTCGCAAAAGTTCTATTATCTTATATTTTTGTTCTGGTGAAACTCTTGCGAAAACAGAATATTCTTCAAGCGCGTCTAATTTTCTGTCTCTTGTCATATTTTCCCAAGTAGAACCAAGTATTACTTTTTCTGGAGAATCTATTAGTCCTATTTGATGAGCTACTGCTCCAGCCACTTCAATACTATCCCCTGTAATTATTTTTATTTTTACACCCAAACTGTTGGCTTTTTTTACAATTTCATAAGAACTATCTTTTATAGGATCTACAAATGATATTACACCCAAAAATTCAAAATCTTTTTCTTTTATCAAATCTATATTTTCTATTGATTTATTTTTTATTATTTTTCTTGCAATAGCTAGTGTACGATGTCCCTGTATACCCTCCATAGAAATCCATTTTTCAATATTTAATCTTTCATCTTTTGATATTATACTTTTATCTAAAATTTCCTCTATTGCACCACGAGTTATAATTTCTATTTTAGAAGCACTTTTTACAAGAACTATATTTCTTTTTGTATTTGGATTAAATGGCTCTTCTTCTAATATTTTACTATTTTCTATAATCTTTTTTTGATCTTTTTTTATTGCTTTCCATAATGCTATATCAAATGGTTCTAGTTTGCATTTTTCATCACATTCTCCAGCTAAATTAGCACAAATAAGTATTTCATCTCTAAAATCAGAATAAATATTTGCAACCTTTAATTCATTTTTTGTAAGTGTTCCTGTTTTATCAGAGCACAGTATTTCTATTCCGCCCAAATCCTGAATAGCTGACAATCTTTTTACTATGACATCATGTTTTGCAAGACTTCTTGCTCCTTTTGAAAGAGAAAATGTAGTAACAAGTGGAAGTGCTTCTGGTATTACACTTACAGTAAGTGCAATTGCAAAAATAATAAGTTCTATATAATCCAATTTACCTTTTTTTATAATTATATTTGCCAACAGAATTACAACAAGAGTTATAGCAACTAATTTCAAAATAAAATTCGAAAAATGTGATATACCTTTTTCAAAATCACTAACTCTTTTTGTTTCAGTTGAAAGTTTTGCAATATTTCCAAAAACAGTTTCTTTTCCAACAGCTAAAACTACAGCAATCATCTTACCACTCAATACATCTGTTCCAGAAAATGCCAAATTATTTGCTTCATAATATGATTTTGCTTGTTCTTTTAATACTCCATCTATTTTTTTTACTGAGACTGACTCCCCAGTAAGTACAGATTCATTTATAGTTAAATTATTTTGTTCCAAAATACGCACATCAGCAGGTACTTTGTCTCCTGTTTTCAAAATTATAATATCCCCTATTACCAAATTTTTTGATGGAATTGAAATTATATTCTCATCTCTTAAAACTTTTGTTTTTGGCATTGTGTACTTATTCAAAAGTTGAACAGTTTTTTCAGATCTATACTCTTGATAAAAACCCAAAAAAGTATTCACAGCTAAAAAAATAAATATCATTAATGTATCTAATCTTTGCCCAAGAATTATAGTTATTATTATTGCTGCAATTAACAAATAAACAAAAGCTGACTTAAATTGACGGATAAAAATTTTAAATCCATTGAGCTTCAATGAATCTATTTCATTGTATCCATTTTTTAAAAGTTTTAAATTGACATCTTTTTCTGTAAGACCTTTTTTGATAGATGTTTTTAATTCATCTAAAATATCTTTTTTTTCTTTTATAGAATATTCAAATATGTTCATAAAAAAGTATCATAACAAGTTAAAATACAAATTAATTATATCATAAATAAATTTACTTAAATGACAATGGTTCAAAAAAATAGGTCATGGAACCTATTTTAATGAAAATTTAGCAAAATATTTTTATATAATATATTATTTTTGAATTCTCTGTTTTTGTATTCTTTACTAAAGTACACTCCAAGATAATATGGTGATGTATTTATTATAAAAGCAGGTTGGGAATTCTAACCTGCTTTTAAATTTTATAAAAACAAATTAAGTTAATAATTTTTTTAAAAATTCATCATCAAATGTTATATGGATACTTTTTTCTTCTAGATTATCAGGGCGCTTTTCGCGAACAATTTTTAATGAAATTCCTTCTATATCTGTTGGGAGTTTAACAGTATAATTCAAAGGATCTATTTTGTCCTTAGATAAATTCTCATAAATATTTGGAATATCAATAAATTCCTGATCATCTTCTAATGCCCCCATAGATTTACAAAATTCCGTTGATCCATTTTTTGAAAAACTATAATTAATAGCTTCCATTCCATTATCTTCAATTATTTTTTTATTTTCTTCTATTTGAGAATAATTTTTAAACCAGCCACCGGCTTGAGTACCAGATGTACCATAAACCCAACCTCCATCTTGATCAATTTGATGCGTAACTGGAATGCCTTTAGCAAATTTTACAAAATGTCTCTCATATTGATTATTAAAATTTTGTAAAAAAATCTCTACTGATAATCTTTTATTAGTACGGTCTTCATACTCTTCCTTGTATTTTTTAAAAGCTTCGATATAGCGCTCTATTCTTCTTTGTATTTTTGAAACTATTTCATAATCTTGCTCTAATCCCATTTCTTTCATATTTTGGACAATTTCATTTAAACGATTAATTAATCTTTCAACTGGATTTTTTTCTTTTTCAATATCATATTCTTGCATTGTTTTTTCTGCTTGCTTTTCAGCAATTTTGATCAAAGATTCCTCTTCTTCATGGGTAATATCTATACCTTTAGATAAATCCCTTATATTATTTTCTTTATTAGCACCAATCATAGCCTTTTCCTCTGAATCAATATAAGAATCTGGTTGAAATGATTCATTTTCCATATTTTTCTTGTCCCGTTGAATAACGGGAATTATTAGTTGATTAAATATAAAAACCTATATATATTTTCTCACATTATAGATAAAAGATCAAAACAATATCTTAATAAAAAATACTTTAATGCTTTAATCAATCCTGGTAAGTTGATTACTCGAAACATATACTAGTTTAGCTCCGGGGGCATAACTTTCACCCCACCAATTGGCTGTCGGGGCAGGACTCGAACCTACAACATCTACGTTAACAGCGTAGCGTTCTACCATTGAACTACCCGACAATAAAATAAAAATCAGCTTTGCGAGCTGATATTGTAAAACAAAAATAGCTCGCAACTTATCCGAGATTGTTATTATTATTTAGTTTTGCTATTTTTATTATCATATAAATATAATAACACAAAAATAAATAAATGCAATACACATATTTACTATTATATATTTATATATTATAATTATTTTTATCCTTCGGGGATCGTCTAATGCTCGCCCGCATCGCTACGCGAAGCGTTGCGAGCGGGGTAGGACAAAATTATGTATTATACATATGTTTTAAAAAGTAAAAAAGATGATAAACTATATATTGGTTATACTAAAGATTTAGATAATAGATTCAAAGAGCATAATAATGGATTAGTTTTTTCAACTAGGAATAGAAAGCCATTTGAAATAATATATTTTGAAGCATGTTTAGTTAAAAAAGATGCTATAAAAAGAGAAAAGCAATTAAAAACTGGTTTTGGAAGAACTTACTTAAATAGAAGGTTGAGTAATTTAAAATAAAATACCATTCGGGGATCGTCTAATGGTAGGACAGCGGGTTCTGGTCCCGTCAATCTGGGTTCGATTCCTAGTCCCCGAGCCATCGAGAAAGCATTGATATAATCAGTGTTTTTTTGTTTATGATGGTATTAATAAAGAAATCTTTTTTGTTTAATTTAAAATTAGATATTTCTTTTTCTACTATGTCTAACTCTTTCAATTTCAGTTAGATGTTTTTTTCTAAGTCTTATATTTTTTGGAGTAATTTCTAAATATTCATCAGAATTCATAATACTCATTCCACTTTCAAGAGTAATTTCTATTGGGGTTACAAGTTTTATTGCATCATCAGCATTTGAAGATCTCATGTTTGTAAGTGCTTTTCCTTTTATTGGGTTTACTACCATATCCATTCCTTTTGCAGTATTTCCTACAATCATTCCTTCATATACTTCTATATTTGCTTTTATATAAAGTGCTCCCCTTTCTTGTAAATTGAAAAGTGAAAAACCAAGTGCTTTTCCTGTTGCCATAGAAACCATTGAACCAAGTTTTGTTTTTTCTATTTTTCCAGCATATTTTTTGAATCCTATTACACGAGAATACAATATTCCTTCACCTCTTGTATCAACAATAAATTCATTTTTATACCCCAAAAGTCCACGAGTTGGAATTTCAAAAACTATTCTTGTATGTCCGTGCTCTGGTTTCATTTCTGTCATTACACCACAACGCATTGAAAGTTTTTGAATTATAGTTCCAGACATTTCTTGTGGAACATTTATAGTTACCTCTTCAAATGGTTCTAATTTTATTCCATCTTGCTCTTTTATAATTACATGTGGTTGAGAAATTTGGAGTTCATATCCTTCTCTTCTTAAATTTTCCAATAAAATTGCAATATGCATCTCACCTCTACCATAAACTTTGTAAAATTCTTTTGAGGTAAAATCAATTTTGAGTCCTACATTTACTTCCAATTCTTTTTCTAATCTTTCTTTTAATTGTCTGCTTGTTACAAATTTTCCATCACGACCGGCAAATGGAGAATTATTTACAAGAAAATTCAAACATATTGTTGGTTCATCTATATTTATATTTGGAAGTGCTTCTTGATTTTCATTTTCATAAATTGTTTCTCCAATATATATATCAGGAAGTCCTGCTATCATTACAATATCACCAGAGACAGCAGTTTCCACTTCTTTTCTATTCAAACCCTCAAAAGTAAACAATTTTCCAATTTTCCCTTTTCTAACATTTCCATGGACATCTTTTATAAAAACATTTTGTCCTTGACTTATTGTTCCTTCATAAACTCTAGTAACCGCAAGTCTTCCCAAAAAATTATCATAAGCCAAATTAAATGGTTGAACCAAAAGTGGCATATTATCTAATTCTTCGCTCGATGCAACAGGAACTTTTTCCAAAATTATATCAAGAAGTGGTGCAAAATCTTTTGCATCATCATGCATTTTGTGTTTTGCAACTCCATCACGTGCAATTGCATATATTGTGGTAAAATCTAATTGTTCATCGCTTGCCCCAAGGTCTAGAAATAATTCAAAAATCATTTCCTTTACTTCGTCAGGATTTGCAGCTGGTTTATCAATTTTATTTATTACAACAATTGGTTTGAGTCCCAAATTCAAAGATTTTTTCAAAACAAATTTTGTCTGAGGCATTGGCCCTTCTTGCGCATCAACAACCAAAACTACAGAGTCAATAGATCGCAAAACTCGCTCAACTTCAGATCCAAAGTCAACGTGTCCAGGAGTGTCTACAATATTTATCTTTGTATCTTTGTAATAGATAGAAGTATTTTTTGAGTAAATTGTAATTCCTCTTTCTTTTTCTAAGTCATTGCTGTCCATACTTACATCACTATTACTCATTCCAGTCTGACGCATCAGCATGTCTGTAATAGTTGTTTTTCCATGGTCAACATGAGCAATAATTGCTATATTTCTTATTTCCATATATTAGTAAAATATATAATATTAAAAGTGCTTTAAAGAATATAATAATTTTTTTGTATTGTCAATGTTAATAGATGATAATTTATATTATGCAAATACCCACTCCGGGGGGTGACGTAATCCCAGAGTGGTATTTTTAAAAGTCTTATTTTTTAAATTCATATCTTGATTATTTCCTAAATAATGCTACCATAAATATATTCAAAAATATGACATTAAACAAATTTCAGAATACAAATAAATCTTGGTGGACTACCTATAATATTGGGTAGAGATATTTTGTTTTAAAATTTTTAGAAAACTACTCAATATTGTTTCAATTGGGTAGTTTTTTTATTTATCAAAAATTATTATGCATTACTATTTTTATAACAAATCAACTCAACCTTGGCGATAAATATGTCTAGTGTTATTTATTAATTATTTAAACTTAAAAATTATATGAAAAATTCATTAAAAATGTCCCCTGATCGATTTGGCTACTTTGGAAAATATGGCGGACAAATTATTCCTGACATTTTAAAACCAATATTTGATAATATTGCAGTAGCTTACAGAAATGCTCAGCATGATTCTAATTTTCAAAAAGAATATCAAAACCTACTAAAAAACTATGTAGGGCGACCATCACCACTATATTATGCTAAAAATCTATCAGAAAAATTTGGTGGTGCAAAAATATATCTAAAACGTGAAGATTTAAATCACACAGGAGCACACAAAATAAATCACACTCTTGGTGAAGCATTACTTGCTAAAAAAATGGGAAAGACAACATTATTAGCAGAAACAGGAGCTGGTCAACATGGTGTAGCACTGGCTACAGCAGCAGCGCTTGTTGGAATAAAATGTGAAATTCATATGGGTGAAATAGATGTTTTAAAACAACATCCAAATGTTATTCGCATGCAATTATTAGGTGCAAAAGTTGTCACAGTAAAATCTGGTGGAAGGTGTCTAAAAGATGCAGTTGATAGTGCTTTTGATGCTTTTGTAAAAGATTCAAAGAATATTTTCTTTGGCATTGGCTCAATTGTAGGCCCACATCCATTTCCTATGATAGTCAGAAATTTTCAATCAATAATTGGAAAAGAAACAAAGGGTCAAATTTTAGAACAAGAAAAGAGATTGCCAGATTATCTAATAGCCTGTGTTGGAGGTGGTTCAAATGCAATTGGATTGTTTCACGAATTTTTAGATGATACAAATGTAAAAATGATAGGAGTTGAACCTAGTGGACGAAGTTTCAAACCAGGAGATAATGCAGCCACACTAACATTAGGAAGACCAGGAAATATTCATGGTATGTTTACTTATTTACTACAAGATGATAACGGAGAACCATTGCCAGTCCATTCCATTGCTTCAGGATTAGATTATCCAGGGGTTGGACCAATTCACTCTGACTTGAAAGATAAAGGAAGAGTAATCTATAAAACTATAAATGACATAGAAGCACTTGATGCATTTCAAATTTTAACTAAATCTGAAGGTATAATTCCTGCATTAGAAAGTTCTCATGCACTAGCACATGCTATAAAAATAGCCCCTAGATTAAATAAAAATGAAATTATTATTGTCAATTTGTCTGGTAGGGGCGATAAAGATATTGATTATGTGGCAGATAGATTAGAACTTTCAAAGAATAATTCACAATATTAAATTTCCTATATCCCCTACTCCTCCACTACCCCTTGCAATTATTAATTATTTGTGTTATCATATTTGAATTAAAGATTGTTCTATAGATTTTCCAAGAAATAATATAAATTTCGAAGCTCTATACAGCAATTCGGAATTTATTAATTATTTTGCATCAAAATATGATTTTTGGTGCATTTGGAAAACATTTTATGCAAAAAAACACATCAGGGAGAGCGTTTTCTCCGTCATTTACTTCTACAAGTAAAAAAAGGAAAATGAACTACAAATCATTTAATTCAAATGGTTTTTCTAAACGTGAGGAAAGCCCTAAAAAATCAAGCGAAAGTACTCCAAAACCATTTAGTTCTGGTAATTCTTTTGCAAATAGAAATACTCAACACTCCTCTTTTGGCGGACAAAGAAGAACTTTTGGAAACCGTGCAAAAGGCAAAAGACGTGGAGAAAATATTGACATTATGAAATTTGTTCAAAAATCTGTTGTATCTTCTGAAATAAAAATAGTGGAAATAAAACATTCCTTTTCTGATTTCAAATTTTGTAAAGACATAGAAAATAATTTGAAAAGAAAAAATTATATTACTCCAACCCCTATTCAAGATCAAACAATAGAACTTATTATAAATGGATCTGATATTGTAGGACTTGCAAATACTGGTACAGGAAAAACTGGGGCATTTTTGCTTCCACTTATAGACAAAGTTTTTCAAAACAGAAATGAAAAAGTTTTGATAATTGCTCCTACAAGAGAATTAGCTGTTCAGATTGAAAATGAATTTAGAGAATTTTCAAATGGTATGAGAATATTTTCTGCAATTTGTGTTGGTGGAGCTCCGCTATACAAACAAATTGAAAGTTTGAAAAGAAATCCAAACTTCGTAATTGGAACCCCAGGAAGAATAAAAGATCTTAGCAAAAGAAATTTGATAAAATTTGAAACATTTACAAATGTTGTCCTTGACGAAGTCGACCGTATGCTTGATATGGGTTTTGTAGATGAAATAAAAGAAATATTAAATACTTTACCAGAAAAAAGACAATCTTTATTTTTCTCAGCTACAATTCCTACAAAAATAAAAGAGCTTATAAACACTTTTATGAAAAATCCTATAACCATTGAAACTACAACTGGCGAAACAGCCTCAAATGTTGAGCAAGACATTGTAAGATCTAGTCGCGATAAAGGTTTGAAATTTGAAAAACTTCAAGAAATATTAAAACAAGATGAATTTGTAAAAGTTTTGATATTTATTGAAACAAAAATAGAAGTTGAAAGATTGACTCAAAATTTGATTTCAAAAGGATTTCGTGCTGATTCAATTCATGGAGATAAAAGACAAGGTCAAAGACAACGTGCTCTTACGCAATTCAAAAATAGTTATGTTGATGTTTTGGTTGCAACTGATGTTGCAGCTCGTGGTCTTGATATAAAAGATATTTCTCACGTTATAAATTACACAATTCCACAAACCTACAATGATTATATTCATAGAATTGGAAGAACTGGCCGTGGCACAAGTAAAGGCAAAGCTCTTACATTTGTAGAATCTGTAATGTAAACTAAGAAATTTATAGATTTATAAAAGCTCTGACTAAAATCAGGGCTTTTATATATATGATAATATTTTATATATTAATTTGTTCCTTATATTTATTTTCCAAATCTGACCAATCAATAAATTTATCAAAAAATTTATTTATTTCAGATTCATTCATATGTCTTAATTTATTTGCATTTGAAATAAATGGAAACAAATATATTTTATAATCATCAAGGTTTTTTAAATCTATTGAAATTCCAACTGATAATCCCTCTTGAGTGTCGTATGAAAAATATTGATCAAATATAAAATTTCCAAGTGAATAAAATATTGGTTTATTTTTGTATATTTCCATGCCCTGTACTACATGTGGATGATGACCAATTATCATATCTGCACCATTGTCAATAAAAGAATGTGCAATCTGTTGTTGCAACGCACTATTTATATGAGTATATTCTGTACCCCAATGTACATTTACTATTACAATATCAGAATTACTTTTTAGATTTTTTATTTCCTCAATTGCTTTTGCACTATCAAATGTTCCATACACCATACTAAAACCAGCTGTTCCTATTTTGCAATTTCCTATATTTATAATTTTTGAACAATTTGTAGCTTCTTTGTCAGGACAACCAGAATAATTGAAATTCAACTTATCTAAATTTTTGTAAGTTTCTTCGAGTCCAATTCTACCTTGATCTGTAATGTGATTATTTGAAATATTAAAAAAATTGAAATTATAATCATGCAATTTGTTTACCAAATTTGGATCAAATGCAAAATCATATGCAACTGTAGGACTATAATGATTTCCGTTATCAGTAACAGCGCCTTCCAAATTCAAAGATACAAAATCCAATCCTTTAAAAAATCTATTTTCTTCACCACCAGAAAAATCTTTTAATATATAATCTAAATCAGAATTTTTTATTTTTGTTTTTACATTTCTATCAAGCATCACATCTCCAAAAAACAAAAAGTTTAAAACATTGTTATTTAATTTTTCACCACGCATAAAATAAAAAATATTATGACTTGTAGTCTCTACATATTTTTTTCCTATCAAAGTTCCTGAATCTGTAGAAAATAATAATTCTGATTTTTGTAATTTGTTTAATTCCAAATATTTCAAAAGCAAATATGCTGATGGTGGTGAATCTATTTCCATTTGATAAATTCTATCAAAATCAAAGCTACTTATTATAGAATTGCTTCTAGTATCGTGAAAATTGGCTGTATTTGAGCTCTGGTAATGCGAAAAGTCAATACTGGATATAAACAGCACTTCATCTATGTTTACGCTATTTGTGATAGTTGTGGCTAGTTGCGTTAGTTCTTCTTCAGTTGTACCTAATTTTACTATTATTGGGACTATTTTTGTATTTGGAAAAGAATATTTTATGAATGATACAAGTCCTGAAATAGAATGTTCACTATCAAATGGACTCTCACTTATTTCCAAATTCAATTTTTTTATTAGTTTTGAGTCTGGTTCTATATTTCCATAAGGAGTAATCCACATAGCATTCGAAGCTATAATATTATTTTTTCCATTATCAAAATGATTCGGTCCAACAAGAATAATAGTTTTGTAATTTTCATTTTTTATTCCTTCAAAAAAACTTGCAATTTTATCTTTTACTATTAAGTGATGTGGAATAATTCCACCATAAACCTTAGTTTCAGGATTTTTTGTTTGATCTTTTGCATTGTTATAAGCTTCATCAAAAAAATCCTTATTCATAAAATACGAATAATGTTTTTCCAAATCAAAATTATCTATATTTTTAAAAGTTTTAGTCAAATCAATACTACTTACATTTTTAGATAATATAAATATTAACCCTGTTTGTACAACAAACAGGGTTAATAATATAAAAATAATTTTTTTTATTTTTGACATAATTATTATTTATGCAAAGCTCCGCCCCACTCTACAACAGTAAATCCTCTTCTTACAGTATTTTTTATAGTTTGAGGTGCAATATTTACATAATTATCTAATCCTTCAAAATCCATAAACACTCTTATTATTGTATCTGGTTTTGGTTCTATACTAAGTGGAGCCAATTTATCAAACTGTTCTTGTGGAACAAATGTTATAAAATAATAATTTTTTTCTTCCATTTTTGGAAGCCAAAATTCTATAAATTCATTATATTCTTTTTCTATAAGACCAAATTGTGATAATTTATCTTTTAAGAATTGTTCTACATTTGCTTTTGCTACTACAAATCCAGTTTTTGGTCTTTCATAATTCATACCATGACCTTCCCAAAACAAATATGGATAAACCGTTTTGTCACTATAATTATACAATTCACTATCTTTTGTTGCTCTCACATACCAACCATTATTATAATCTGGTTCTGTTATAGTAAATCCTCCGGTTGGAGCTACTTTTACTGATACATTTGTAGTTTTTGTAGGATACAAATATATAACTGGTTTTCCACATTCTACTGCTGGTAAATATTTTGCATCACGAAATTCTATGAATTTTCCAAATGGATCTTTCCAAAATATAAGTGGTCTATTGCTCAAAAATTCTTCAAAAGATATTTTCTCATTCTGTGTCTGAGTTTGTGAATTATAGCCAGGATAATACTGGTCATACATTACTTTTAATATATCCTTAAAATTAGAATCTCTTAACCCATAAATAGAATCACCCGTTGAAGTTTTTCCTATTTCTTTAATATCATTATCACTTATATAATTTACATAATTATAACATCCACTTGCACCGCAACCAGTCATAGCTTTAAAAATATATTCATTTGTATTTTTTGAACTATTAGTCCATGTAATGTCCAATTTATAAGGGATAGCATGTGCTGGTTGACTGTCACCCTTTTGACCTAAAAATTTTAAGTCAAATGAATATTCTCTTACAGTTCCGTCATTAGCACGTGCTATAAAACAATTACTGGTTTTATCTTTGTAAATATAATCCTTATCATTATATTTGAAAAGTTTTTCTGGATTATCATAACTCGTCATTAATTTAAATGGTTCACTATCTGTTTTTTTCAAAACAAAACTTGAATCAGGAATATTTATAGTTTCCAAAACTCCAAAATTGGCAATACTAATATTATTATTTACAATAAAAAATTTCTGATAAAATTCATCTAATTGATCAGAATTCTTACCAATAACTATTAAATCATCATTATCTTTTATAACTCTAAGCATTTGCACTCTTATAGGTCCCTCTGGCTGAAATGTAACAATATACAAATCATTTCCAGTATAACTACCTTCTATAATTTTACCAACCTTGAGTACACTAAAACTACTTATAAGATTACTTATATTTTCGTCTGTATTTTTGAAAAATTCATCATCTTTTAAAAAATCCTGCATTTTTTGGTAATTAAATATATCCCATCCAGTTTTTGAGGCAGGCCATTCACTCCATTCAATTAAAATTTCTCCATCTTTCAATGCAACCTCTTCTGTTGTAGTAGTTGAGTTATCAATATTATTAAGATTTTCTTCTTGGATTATATTTTCTACTTTCTTTATACTCTCATCAATTCTCTTTTCTTTTACATTTTTGAAAATATAATAAAAAGCACCTGCATTACCAATAAATAAAAGAGATACAACAATAATAAGTATATACTTCGTAAAATTATTATTTGGTTTCATTTCTCGATCAGGATCGAGAGATGTATTTTGTTCTAAATTATTTTCTTCTTCGTACATATTTTTCTTGTTCAGTCTTTATGACTGGATTATTTAATTAAAATTAGTATGTGAATTGAACAGTAGAAAGTATTTTATCAATTATTAATTTTGATGATTCATCAAAGGTACTCATTAAAATTATTACATATTTTATTTAATCCTAATCGTAGGTTGAACAAACTCTTGAATTAAATCACAACCATGTGGACGTCCAGAACCATCATCGAATCCACTACCACAACTGGACATAAATAAAAGATATTTTCCTGAAAATAATAATGGATATTTTTCTTCACCCGCCGAGCAAACACCAAAATCTTTTTGAAAATCATCCATATTTTCATAATCAAATTTGTTTTGTATTACTCTAACAACCCAAACACCAGGTTCTTGAGTTATACCATTATATTCAAATATGTACTCTATGCCTAAATCTTCATTAGAATATCTAGATAAAACATTTTGAAAATATTCCTTAGTTTTATCTGTATCACACCTATTGGAATATAATTCATCGGCAGTAAATTTTTCCAAGACTTTAAATTCTTGTTTGGAAACTTTATCAAAAAGCTCATTATTATTTGTATATGTAAATGGTTCCAATTTTATATAAAAAGTTTCAATAATATCATCTATCATTTTTTTGAATTCTTGATCAGTTTTTGTATTTCCTGATGCATTTGCCCTGACCTCATAATAACCATCTTCAACCTGATATCTTGCAATTATACGCATTGTATGTTTTTGATTTTTCATAGAAATCCATCCAGAAAAACTACCATTTTCATATAACTGAGCATTAGATTCATTTTTTATTTCATTAAAAATCATTTCCGAATATTTTCCTTGTACTTCACTATAACTATAGGTATTAGCTAAATTTTGTGGCACAAATCCAAAATTAATATTAATTCCATCATCTAACGCATATTGTCTAGAATATACCTTGCCACACTGACCTACAAGAACGTTTCCTCCATAATCTTTATTTTCAGATAAGGTCCATCCACCTGGACAAACAAATGAAAATTTATCTGAATTTTTATATATATTTTCCCCCATTTCAATCTTATTAAGATTTTCATTTGTTACTCCTAAAGATAATTTTCTAAATAAATCCATCAAATTTACCCAAGTTACCTCATGTCTTTTATAATCAGAAGGAGATACATACCAAATTCTTCCCTTGTCTTGTACTTGAAGTAAAAATTTTCCACTTAATCTTTTTGCTAAATTATGAATAGGTGTTTTTGAATTTGGTAATGGCATACTTTCTAAATCAGCATTATTAATTCCTAGCGAAAATCTTTGAAATAATGATAATGCATTTTCAAAAGTTACTTCATATCTTTTTCCATCTGTTTGATTTACGTACCAAATTCTTCCCTTGTCTTCAACAGCTAAAAGTAATTTCCCTTTTAGTTTGTTTGTTAATGCTTGATCATAATTTGTCGCAGAAACAAAAGTTATACCGAGTAAAATTACTACCAAACTTACAAAAAATATTTTTTTCATAACATTATACTTATCCCAAAAGATAAGATTAATTATTTGTTAATTACTTATTTATTATACAAGCTCCCCTCCAAAATTATCAAGTAAATTATTTAAATTATTATTATCTTCCATGCTTGTATCTGTATAAATATCTTTTATTATTTTTTTGCGATTTTCTTCATAATCCTTATCTATATCTCCATCTATAAAAACTTTTGTACCAACTATACCAGAAAGTGTATCCTCTATCACTTGTTTGAAGCTCATTATTCTATCCAAATGAAATTTGAACTGAAATCCTATAGTTAATTTATTATTTTCCAAACATATAGGATGTCCTGACTTTACAAAAGCTGATAGAGAATGATTACAATCTTTTAAATTTATAAGTAATTGTGGCCAAGCTTTTGTTATATCTTCTATATTTATATTTTTATTGTTTTTTGTTTCTTTGAAGACAATATCATTTTCATCATTTGATTCCTTTATACTTGATTCTATAAAAGATTGTTTTTTTGTGATAGGTTTTATAACTTCTTCTTTTTTAAAACTTATAACTTTTGATTCATAATCTGCATTATCAAAAAATTTATTTTTTATAGATACTATTGCCATTTCAAGTGGGAGTTGTTTAAATCTGTCATTATTTAATTCATTAAAAACAGAAAAAAATTCTTTTAATATTCCATACCAAATTTTGAGATCTAATTTTTGAGATTGTTCTATAATTTTTTCTTCTATATTTTTATCTACATCCCACAAATATTTTTCTGATACTCCAGACATTTTTACAAGTATTACTTTTCTAATATAATTTATAAGTTCTTCTGTAAAATAATTCAAATTTACTCCATCTGAGACAAGTGAATCTAAAACCTTTATTGCAAAATCGAATTTTTGAGAAATTATATCATCGACAAGATGGGTAATAGATTCAAAATCTGATTTTGGCAATATCAAACTAGCAGTGTCAGAATTTACTTCATTGTTTTCTGAAAGAGATAAAATTTGCCCAAGTATTGAAAGTGCATCTCTTGCATAACCACCACTTCTCCTTGCTATTTTTTCTATTATATCATTATCTACTTTTATATTTTCTTTTACACAAACATCTTTTAAGTGAGTTTTTAATTTTTCAATAGGTATTACTTTGAAATCAAATTTTTGACATCTTGATATTATAGTTAGTGGTAGTTTATGAAATTCTGTTGTAGCTAGAATAAAAATAACATGTTTTGGAGGTTCTTCTAATGTTTTTAGTAGTGCATTAAAAGCTTCTACTGTAAGCATATGTACCTCATCTATTATAAATATTTTATATTTATTTTTTGAGGGAGAATATCTCACCATTTCACGAAGCTCTCTTATTTCATTTATACCTCTATTTGAAGCAGCATCTATTTCTATCAAATCCAAATTATTACCATTTATGACTGATATACAATTTTCACATTCATTACATGGTTCAAAATCTTTTCTATTTGTGCAATTTACAGATTTGGCTAAAATTCTTGCTATTGTTGTTTTTCCTATTCCTCTTGGTCCAGAGAATAAATAAGCATGAGATATTTTGTCATTTAGAATTTCATTTTCTAAAGTTATTTTTATATGTTCCTGACCTATTACCTCAGAGAATGTATTTGGTCTATATTTTCTATATAAAGTTTTTGACATTTATTTGAAATTTAATTAAAAACCACCAGCAAAGCTGATGGATGATGATAATTTTTATTTGATATTATATTAAATCTACATTATCAAATATTTTATCTTCTGAATCATCTTCTACTTCATCAACTTTTTCAAAATCCGAATTATCAATTGAATAATTTATAGAATTAATTTGATTTTGATTATTTGCATTTATAATATTTTCAACAGCAGCCCATATTGATTCTCCGTCTTTTGGAACAAGTATTATAACATCATCACCATTATTACCATGAAAATAAGTGACACTTGCCTTTATAACGTTATATTCTCTATCACTTCCTGTTATTACTTTATAATCACCAGTTATTAAATCTTGAACCAATCTACCTTTTACTCTTTTTCTATCTATTGGACCTATTTGTTTATAAACAAAACTTCCATCTTCTTTTATTACTAATTTTAATATATCTCCTTCTACCAATTTTGATTTTGAACAATAGTTTGCTGGAATGGAATATTTTTTACCATCTGGTCCAATCATTTGCTGTCCATCAAAAACACCTTCTATAACCTTACTCGTACCTTCCATTGTTTCAGATCCAAAAGTTTTTGCTTTTTCACTAAAATTATTGAAATCAACATCATCATTTATATCCACTCCTATTTCATTAAAAAGTGATTTTGCTTTATTAATTTCTAACTCTATTTTAGCTATTATATTTCTCAATTCTTCAAATTTGTTAAACATTTTTATTTTTATTTAATGATTTTTATTTTATTTTATTTTAATAGAATAATTATACAATAGTTTATTAAAAAAAGAAATGAATATTTAAGCAACATCCATGTCACTTGAAATAGATCCACCTATTGTCATTATTCTATTTTTAATTTCATTTTCTATAATTACTCTATCTCTTCCATATTTTAATCTTGATAATTCTTTTATTTCTTTAACAAATTGTTCTTTTGGTTCATCTCTTTTTATAGTCATCATAGAAAATGCAGGTGGATTATAATTATCTATCAAAAGCTTTATATATGCATTATAAGCTGGAACATTTACAAGGTCATATTCACTAAAAATAGGAGCAAATTGTTTTGCCACAATTTCTGCATCTTTCACACCTATTCTAAAACTCACAAATGTTCCTACGTTTCCAAAAACAGCATCTTTTATTCTCTCATCGCCCTTTTCTATAAGTTGCGTTATGTACTGATGAGCTATAACAAGATTTAATTTATATTTCCTAGCTTCAGACAATATTACAGCAATACTATCTGTAATAAAATTCTGGAACTCATCTATATATAAATAAAAATTATGACGATTTTCTTCAGAAGTATCAACTCTCGAAAGTGCTGACATTAAAATTTTTCCAACAAAAACCATACCTATCAAACTACTATTAAGTTCGCCAATTTTACCTTTTGAAAGATTTATTAGTAAAATCTTTTTTTCATCTATTATTTTTCTAAAATTAAATGAACTTTTTTGTTGAGAAATAATAGGACGCATAACATCGTTTGTAATAAATGGTGTAAGTTTACTAGTAATATATGGTACCATATTTGCAAGTGCTGCTTCTCCGCCTGCTTTTTGTGCTTGTTTTTCCCAAAAATCTCTTACTAAATAATCTTTACATTTTGATAATTTGTATTTTCTAAAATCCTCATCAGCAAGTACTCTAGGAATTTCCAAAAGTGTAGAACCTGATTCAGGATCCTCCATTACAAGAAGCATTGCATTTCTCATATATTGTTCAAACATTGGTCCACCAGTAGCCTTTAGATCATATAATTTATCAAAAATCTTTATCATTTCATTTATAACAAAAGTTTTCTGATCTTGCGTGTCAAATTCAAGCATGTTTACCCCAAGTGGTCTCTCTGTGTCAGATGGATCAAAAAGAATTACATCTTCTATTCTTTCTTTTGGTATATATTTCAAAATTTCTTCTATCAAATCTCCGTGAGGATCTATAACACAAATACCCTCACCATTTTTTATATCTTGAATAGCCATATTAACTTGATAATAAGATTTTCCCGTACCAGACTTTCCAATTATATACATATGCCTACTTCTATCATCTTCTTTTATTTTTATAATAGTTTCTTTATCTCTATATATATTTCTTCCAAGTGAAATACCTACGCTTGGAATATTATTAGGAGCTCCTGATTTTTTTGCTTCAAGCCAAGATATGTTTGGAGTAGATGTTGATGACAAAGGAAGGTGATATATACTAGCTAATTCTTCTGTATTTAATATGATTCTCTGTGAATCATTAAATTTTCTGTATATAAAATCAGATATTAATGTATTTTGATTTACTTTTGATGCAAAAAAAGAATTTCCATATTCATACATATTGTATTGACTGAAAGAATTTGAAATATTATCTAAATATATTTTTGCCGTACCTTCAGTTTTTGCACTTACTATTATTCTAATATTTAAATCCAATCCAGCTTTTGAATTTTTTTCCTCAATACCTTTCAATGTTTCTTGTTCCATTTGAGATAATTTTGGTGTCTGATTTGGATCTTTCATCGCATTTTTTGATGATTCCGACTTGAATACATCAAGCAACAAATTTATAAATTGAAAAAATAAATTCATAGTAATTCCTCTTCCAAGTAATCTTCTTGCGGAAAGCAAATCTCCTGTCTTTGAAACTTTTCTAGTAAATCTACTACTTTTTTTGTGCCATCTTTTATATGAACTTCTTGCTATAATTTGAATAGCTGCTGAATCACCTATTTCTAATTTTGTAAGAGAGTTTGTTATAGAGTCAAATGGATCGAGCTCTATTTTTTTATAAGTCTTTATAGGAAATATGTAATGATTCTTTAGTCTTATAGAAGAACCAAGTACAACTCCATCTGGATTAAAAATATTATAATCTTCGACTGGTTCTATCTCTACATCAGGATAAACAGACTGTATTCTTTCTTTAAAAAAATTTATAGAATTCTCTGGTAATCCAATATAAAAATATATAAGTCCATCTAGAAGCACAACCTCCAATGAAAAATGATCAGTTCTTTTACCAATAATGGAATTTATACCTCTCTGAGCCTTCATTCCACCTAGGGTACTATACAAATTTTCTATTACCGAAATTCTTTCTTGTGTTTTTTGTTGAAAATTTTGTATATTTTCTTTTTTTCCATCATCTGAACAAAACTTAGGAACTCTTAATTTCAATAATTTTAATTTAAATGCATTATCTATTTGAGATTTATTTATTTTTTTTATAATAAAAAATATTATAGTAAAAAATAATACCAAAAAGATTAAAAAAATATATATAGAAATTGTGATATCACCTATTTGTAAATACATTTATTTTTTGTTTTCCTTGCATACTGGCAAGTTGTTTAATTCTAATATTTTATCTGTTTTTATTTTTGCAGTCTGTTTCACAAAAAATTTATTTACTTTTGGAACAACATTTAGCCAATCAATAATTAATCCTATAATTTTTTTTACTTTTACCTTAACATCTTTCAAAAGTATAGATATTTTATTAGCAGTTTCTTCTCCCTTTTCTTTGAATTCCAATTTTTTATCTTCTGGCATATTCATATAAAACTCAGACAAACCTTCTTCTAATATATTTTCTATTTTCTTTGATAGAACCTCATCATAAACTTTTATATCTTGTACTAGAACGGTTGTAGATAAATCATCTGATACATTCTTGCTAACATTTGGTTTTTCTTTATTTTCTTCTCTTGTTTTTTCTTGTTCTTTTTCGATTATATTGTCTATATTAGAATCATGTTCCAATATTTTTCCAAGATCTATATTTATTTTTTCTTGAGAACCAATCTCTATTTTTTCTTTTTCTACCATACTAATAAATTAATAAATAATTAAATATATTATAACACATTTTACAATCATTAACATACAATGATATAATATATCCAATAATAAATAATATTTTGCTAGAAGCTGAAAACTAATGGCTAAAAACTAATAATATGAGTCTTATAAATAAAATAAAAACAAAAAAATTTGATTGGATAAATATAGCAAAACCAAATGCTGGTTCTATAGAATATTTAAGACAAAATTTTAAATTTCACCCATTAGAATTAGAAGACTGTATAAATCCATCACCAAGAGCTAAATTAGATGATTTTGATGATCATTTGTTCATAATAATGAATTTCCCTATATTTGATAGAAAAACTAGAAAAATATCACTTTCTGAATTAGATATATTTATAGGAAAAGATTATCTCATCACAATAAATGATGGGCAATTAGAACCAATTAAAAAAATATTTGATAATTGCCAAATAAATCAAATTGAGAGGACAAAATATTTAAATGATGATACAACATTTCTTTTATATCAAATAATAGATAATTTACAACAATATTGTCTCCCAATACTAAGTCATATAGATCAAGATTTAGACAATGTAGAAAATCGAATATTTAACAATGAAGAAAAGGAAATGGTAAGAGAAATACTTATCATAAAGAGAAATATAGTAAATTTTAGAAAAAGTGTTCAGTCACATAAAAACGTTATAAAAAAACTTGGAAAAATGAGTTATAAAGATTTTGTAAAAGATGATTTAGATATATATTTTGCAAATGTCTTAGAACAATCAAAAGAAATATGGGAAACAATAGAAAATGAAAAAGAAATAGTAGATGCACTACACGGAACAAATGAATCACTTATCTCTTTTAAATTAAACACTATAATGAAAGCCCTTACAATAATTTCTGTACTTGTATTTCCTGCAACACTTATTTCTTCAATGTTTGGAATGAACTTTATAATCCCATTTCAAGCATCACAATACGGTTTTTTAGGCGCAATAACTGTAATAACAATTTGTATGATAATATTATTTCTTTATTTCAAAAAAAAGGACTGGCTAGACTAATAAATATGCCAATATACGAATGACACTAATTATACGAATTTCATTTGTATTATTTACATAAAATTAGTATATTAGTATTAAATTAGTATAATTAGTAAAATTAGTTTGCCTTCATTTCCACCTTCATTAAAACTTCAGTGGACTAGAAAGTTTCAGCGAGACAAGTATATTAGTATTATTAGTAAATTAGTATATTAGTATGTTTTTATACAATACACTCACAAGAGAAAAACAAGAATTTAAATCTATTAAAAAGGGTTTTGTTGGGCTATATACATGCGGTCCGACTGTTTACAATTATGCTCATATTGGAAATTTGAGAACATATATTTTTGAAGATATTTTAAAAAGAGTTTTAAAATACAACGAATATAAAGTAAAACATGTAATGAATATTACTGATGTTGGACATTTGACTGGTGATCGTGATATGGGTGAAGACAAACTTGAAAAAGAAGCAAAACTTGAAAACAAATCAGCTTGGGATATAGCAAAATTTTATACAGAAGAATTTAAAAAGAATTTAAAAGATTTAAATATAATAGAACCAAATATTTGGTGCAAAGCTACAGATCATATAAAAGAACAAATAAAATTGGTAGAAACTTTAGAAAAAAAAGGATTTACATACAAAACAAGTGATGGAATTTATTTTGATACTTCAAAATTTCCTGCTTATAATAAATTGTCACATCAAAAATTAGAAAATCTACAAGAAGGGGCAAGAGTTGAAAAAAATACTGAGAAAAAAAATCCAACTGACTTTGCTTTATGGAAATTTTCGCCTTATGATGAAAAAAGGCAAATGGAGTGGAATTCTCCTTGGGGAATTGGATTTCCTGGTTGGCATATAGAGTGTTCTGCAATGAGTATGAAATATTTGAAAAATAATTTGGACATTCATTGTGGTGGTGTAGATCATATAAATATTCATCACAGTAATGAAATTGCACAATCAGAAGCTGCAACAAGAAAACCATTTTTCAATTTTTGGATTCATGGAGAATTTTTAAACATTGCATCTGGTGACAAAATGGCAAAAAGTGAAGGAAACTTCTTGAGAATACAATCTTTGATTGATAAAAATATAAATCCATTAGCTTTTCGATTAATGTGCCTAACAACTCATTACAGAAAATCTTTAACATATAGCAATATAGCATTACAACATTTTAATGATGTTTTTATTACAATTAAAAATAATTACTTACAACTATTAAATGAGGTTAATAAACCAGTATCTAAGATTTTGAAAGATGAAAAAAAATTAGTTGAATTTATCAAGAATAGAGAAATGATAAATTTTGAAAATGCAATAAATAATGATATGAACATGGCTATTGCTTTTAGTGAATTTTATGATGTAATTAGAAATCATAATAATCCTGAAAAAAGTTTATATTTAGCATTAAAAATGGACGAAATTATTGGTCTAAATTTAAAAGATATTAAAGCTAAAAGACAAATTATTCCTGAAGATATTAAATTATTAGCAGAACAAAGATCAAAAGTAAGAACTGAAAAAAACTGGAGTGAATCGGATAGGTTAAGAAATGAAATAAATAAATTTGGATATGAAATCGAAGATACTGGTGATGGATATAATTTGAAGAAAAAATAAATTTTATGACCATAGAAAAACCAAACGAAATAAATCAAGAATTAAATGAGTCAAATAAAGAATTATTTAACTCTTTATCATATAAATATGAAAAACACAGGCCTATTGAAGATAGTATAGTAAGACTTGATCAAGAAGAAGAAATTTATGAAGATCTTGAAAACAACAAATCTATTCTTATAAGAGGAAATTGGCGAGCCGGAAAAACAAGCATGCTCAAATCTCTTGAAAATCATAAATTTGGTAAAGAAAATTCTATATTTATTGACGTTGCAGTGTTATCCTCATATTCTCTTGAGGAATTCAAAAAAATATTTGGAAAATATCAAATAATAGATTTTATATCACAAAAAACAAATCAAGACGAAAATAAAGTAGAAGAACAAATAAAAAATAGTGGAAAAACACCTATTGAATACTTAATTCAATATTTAGAACAAAATAGTGAAGAGAATATTTTTTTAGAAATAGATGAAGTAATTTCTCTTGCCCAAAAAAATCCAGAAGCATTAAAATATTTAGCTAGCTTAAAAAATGTCAGCCAAATTAAACTCGCTATAGTATTACATAGATTTCATTCTTTTGAAGAAGATTTTAAAAAAATATTTGATGGTTTCGAAACTCATTTTGTAAAACCACTTTCTTTTGATGAAGCAAAAAAACTTGTTTTAGCTCCACTAAAAGATACTCCTATTACTTTTTCAAATGATGCAATAAAAAAAATTCTTGAATTCAGTGGTGGAAGACCATATGAAATAAATAATTTGTGTCACGCAATAATGAGTGATAATTCAGAGAGTAGTAATCAAAAATTAAATTATGAAAAAAGTGATATAGAAAAAGCAATAAATAATTATCATGATTTATATAGTGATATTAGTAATGTAGTATACAACTATGAAGCAATATATTTAAAATCATTGAGTCAAGAAGAAAGAGATATCATTGATCTTTTAATTACAAAAAAACAAATTCCTATATCAGATATTGATAAGAAAATTATTCAACCACTTATTGATACAACTTTTGTCAGATTAAACGAAAAGGATAGTGTTTATGAAATAAATGGTTCTTTTTTCCAAATATGTTTAGAGAAAAATTTGATAAGGAAAAAATAGTTACTTGTTTATCAGCTTACGGCTTCGAAACCAGTTTCGTAAAACGTAATACTTTACGAGCATCGTAGCCGTCCAACATTACCGAAACAATAAATGCCTAAAATAATAAAAAATTATAAAACAAAGAATTTCTGGCTTTCACTTAGAAAGCCAATTTTAGCTTTGGCACCTATGGCAGGAATTACTGACAGCGCATATTGTACAATTTGTCGCAAAAACGGAGCTGATGTAGTTTATACTGAAATGATTTCTGCGGATGGCTTAAATTACAATTCCAAAAAAACTGGTAATATGTTAAAAATTCTAAAAGGTGAAAAACCTGTTGTGGTACAACTTTTTGGAAAAGATCCTGAGAAATTTGTACGTGCAACTCAAATTGTTACAAAATTAGGATTTTCTGGAATTGATATAAATTTTGGTTGTCCAGCAAAAAAAGTAGCGGGCCATGGTGGTGGTGCAACTTTGATGCGAGATTTAAATTTGTGTTACAAAATTATAAAATCAGTTTGTGATAATACAGATCTACCAGTTTCTATAAAAGTAAGAAAATCAATAACTGCAAATAGTTGTAAGATTAAAAAATTAAAAGTTGAAAGCAATAAAGAAATTATTACATCACTCGATTTGATAAAAAAAATAAAAAACTTGAGAATTTCCACAATAATGATCCACTCACGAACTTATGAGCAGGGATTTAGTGGTGAAATTGATTATAATTACATCAAAAATGTCAGAAAACACTTCAAAGGTATAATTCTAGCAAATGGTAATATAAACACTCCAGAGATGGCAAAAAAGACCTTAGAATTGACAGGGGCTGATGGTATTGGAATTGCTCGTGGAGTATATGGAAAACCATGGATTTTTAAGCAATGTAAAGATTATTTGGAAACTAATAAATACAAAGAAAAAACTTGGGCTCAGATAAAAAAAATAGCACTTACTCATGCTAAATTAAATTTTGAAATTAAAAGTGATTATGGAATAGTAGAAATGCGCAAACATTTACTCTTTTATACAAAAAATCAAAAGTTTGCAAAAGAAATGAGAAGAGAACTGGTAAATGTAAAAACAATATCAGAAATAAAAAAAGTATTTGATAAATACTAATTTTACTATGGTACCGTCACGGAGAATCGAACTCCGATTACCAGGATGAGAACCTGGCGTCCTAGCCGTTAGACGATGACGGCAAAATCACACATTATTAAATCTATAAAAACTCTGACTACTAAAAGCTAATTAGACTAAGCTTAATTAATAAACTTCTATTTTCACATCCCCTATTCCAGCTTTATCAATTCCAATAGCTTTTGCTCCAGCATATGATAAATCTAGTTCTGCACTATATTTCTTAATCTTTTCTCCAGAACTATTTTCTACAGATTTATATGAAAATGGTCCACGATCTTTTACAACAACATAAACATATTTACCATTTGCCATATTTGTAACTTTTAATTTTGTACCAAATTTATATCTTCTATGAGCAGCAGTATTTTCATTGTACATATCAAACTTTTCTCCATTTGCCATTTTTTTACCATGAAATGCTTTTCCATACCACATAGCTTTTCCAGTATAAACTTTTTTTGGCTTTTGATTTTCTGGAATTCCTAATGTATTTATGGTAGATTTTGTATCCTCTATCTTTGCAAGCAAATAACTCGGAAACAAAATAAAAAAACTAAACAAAAAACATATTAAATATTTATATTTTTTTTTCATACAATTTTTTTAGAAAATAATAAAATCTATTTTATTATATATCAAAAGTTAATATAAGTCATCCCCTGTTGTATATTTCCAATCTTTACTTGAAACTGTTATAACTTTATTCCAATCAAGTCCTCTTCTTATAAAAGCTTCTTCTGTAAAAAATGGTCTTTTTTTACTATTATCTAACATATAAATTGCATTTTCACCTTCATATCTTATAAGAGTTCCCGTTGGATGTTTACTTTTTTTTGTAAGACTTTTCATTTCTCTATAATTGTTCAAAACAGAATCATCAACTACTTTTATCCATTCCCATTTAAAACCTAATTTATTAAATGCCTCTTCATCTTCTATCCAAGATTTTTTTGTTCCATCTATAAAATATACTTTATTATTTGATCCTTTAGCTAAATCCCCAGAAGATAATTGATTTCCGAGTGCTTTTGTTTTGAAACTCATTATACCACTTGTATAACTCTTATTTCCAAAACTATTATATAACTTTATTTTGTAATAATATATCGTATTTGGTTCTAATTCTTTTAAGGTAATATAGTGCTCTAATTCATAAAAAGTACTTACATCTACTTTTTTATTTACTTTTTTTGGATCAGTACCATAATAAATAAGACTCTTCGAAGCTAATGTACTACCCCATGAAATATTTGCCTCTGTCTGAGAAACTTCATCACTATTAAAACTACCTGGTTTTACATTTTTCACATTCAAATCTCCTTCTTGGGAAGTTGTTCTAAAATTCATTACTACAGAAGATTCATTTTTATCCCTATCTATTGCAGATATTTTTATATAATATTTTAAGGATGGTTTAAGTTTTGTAATAAATTTTACATGTTCTGTGTCGTAAGAACCATAAGTCACGCTATTTAACATTAATTCTTGATTTTCATCATAATAAATATTGGCTTTTGTTTCTTCATCTGTTGTCCATTTTATTAAAACAGCATCATTTGTTGCTTGTATTATTTTATAATCAATAAATCTAGGTGGATTTTCATCTATCATATCATCTGTTGAAAAAGTACGTATTGTAGATTCATATTCATTATCAGCATTGTCTATTGCTACTATTTTATAATAATAAGATTCATCACCAGAAAGACCTGTTAAAGTACTATTGTGAAACATTGTATATACGCCATATCCCATACTTTTATCCATATTTTCAGGATCTGTACCATAATATACAGTACCTTTTACGGTAATATTTGTATTCCATTCTAAATTGACAGAACCATTTTTTAAATTTGAAATTTCAAATTTGTTAAATATATCAGATGCTTGAATTGTTTTTGTATTAATAACACATAAAAACATTAAAAATAACAATAAAAAAAATATTTTTTTCATAATAATAATTAATTTATTAAATATATTATTAAAATAACATATTATATTAATAATGTCAATCAATAATATTTATCTCTTTTATAATAACACAATACAAAAAAATTAAAAAATAAACAAATTACCAGTCAATGATTGTTTTTATGGTTTAAATTTGATAGAATTTTCATATAAATTAATACATATAAATGTTTACAAATATAAACAAAATTCGTTTCAAAAAAATAATATTACTAATTGGGGATATGTTTTTTTTATATTTTTCTCTTTTTTTAACATTATTATTAAGATTTAAAAATAATTATACATATGAATTATTAAAAGAACATATATATAATTTTAGTATTCTGTATATTTTTTGGATAATAATGATATTCAGCTTTAGACTCTATGAAGCAAATAAACCTATTACAAAAACAACTACTCTTGCCATAAATATATTAAACTTTTCAATAATCAATTTCTTTATAAGTGTATTGTATTTTTATATAAAACCAAATGTAGTTATAACACCAAAAACCGTACTTATAATAAATATATTTGTTTTTGCTGCAATATTCTATATTTGGAGAATACTTATAAACAAAATTATTTACAAAGGTTCAAAATCCAAAAATTGCTTATTGATAACAAATAATACCGAATTAATAAAAGATGTGGCAAAAAATCTAGAATTAGAACTTAATGTAAAAACTTATGTAAACCCAAGTGATGAAATAAACAATTCTGAAATAGAAAAAATACAATTAAATAATATAAATTATTATATCAAACAGAATAATATACAGACTATAATCATTGATGATGCATTACTTGAATCAAAAAGAACTGCAGATCAATTATTTGAATGTATTAAATTGCGCCTTGAAATAATAAAGGCAAGTGACTTCTATGAAAAATTTTTGGGAAAGGTGTCAATATCTAATATCAATCAACTTTGGTTTATAAGTAATCTAAATGAAAATGCTAAATATTTTTCTGATTTTATAAAAAATGTACTAGACAAAATATTAAGTATAATATTTATAATAATTTCGATTCTACTATCTCCATTTATAATTTTACTTATAAAAATAGATTCTCGCGGTCCTGTACTCTTTAGACAAATTAGAACTGGAAAAAACAACAAAAAATTCATGGCTATGAAATTTAGAACTATGAATATTGATGCTGAAAAAGATGGTCCTCAATGGTCAAAAAATAATGACCCGAGAGTTACAAAAATAGGAAATTTTTTGAGAATTTCAAGGCTAGATGAAATTCCTCAGTTTATAAATATATTAAAAGGCGAAATGTCTCTTATTGGGCCAAGACCAGAGCGACCCGAATTTGTAAAAGAATTAAGAGAAAAAATAGATTTTTATGATCAAAGATTACTTGTAAAACCAGGACTCACTGGCTGGGCTCAAATAAATTATCCATATGGAAGTTCAGTAGAAGATGCTTATGAAAAATTGCAATATGATTTATATTATGTAAAAAATAGAAGTTTGATATTGGACTTATCCATAATACTAAAAACAATACACACTATTACAAAAAAATTAATTGGAAAGGAATTGTGATATGAATATACTTGTGACTGGAGGCGCTGGGTTTATTGGTTTTCATCTTTGCAAAAAATTATTAGAAAATAATGAAAATATAATAATAATTGATAATTTCAATGATTATTATGATATTAAACTAAAAAGAGATAGAATATTTGAATTAAAAAAATTTGGAAATTTTAAGATTTATGAAATAGATATATCTGAGTTTAATAATTTAAAAAATGTATTTTCTGAAAATAAAATAGATAAAATTTGTCATTTGGCAGCTCAAGCAGGAGTGAGATATTCAATAGAAAATCCATTTGTATATGAACATACAAATAATCTAGGAACATTAAATTTACTTGAACTCTGTAAAAAATTTAATATAAAAAATTTTATTTATGCATCATCATCCTCTGTTTATGGTGGAAATGATTCTGAAATATTCTCCGAAATAGATAATGTTGATAAGCCAATATCACTATATGCTGCTACAAAAAAAACAAATGAGCTATATGCTTATACATATCATCATTTATATAATATAAATTGCACTGGTCTTAGATTTTTTACTGCATATGGCCCATGGGGACGTCCAGATATGGCATATTTCAAATTTACAAAAAATATTTTAGAAAAAAAAGAAATAGAAATATACAACAATGGAGAAATGATGAGAGATTTTACTTATATTGATGATATAGTATTGGGAATAATAAATGCTTTAGAAAAATGTTATCCTTATGAAATATTTAATTTAGGAAACAATAATCCTATAAAATTATTAAATTTTGTTGAAATAATAGAAAAATGTTTAGATAAAAAATCTATACAAAAAATGATGCCACTTCAAGATGGAGATGTTATAAAAACATGCGCAAATATAGACAAAGCAAAAAAAATGTTAGATTTTAATCCAAAAATAGATATGAATACAGGAATAAAAAATTTTATTAACTGGTATATCAAATATTACAATGTTAAATAATTCACAAAATTTTATTTACAAAATTCTAAAAAAATCTGAAAAATTTTTTCAAACAGATATGATATATGTTGCAAAGAATGGATTTTGGCTTACATTGGGCCAAATTATATCTTCAATATCTTCATTTTTATTAGCAATAGCTTTTGCAAACTTATTACCAAAAGAAATTTATGGAACTTATAAATATATTTTATCTATATTAGGAATATTATCTATTTTTACATTATCTGGTATAAATACATCTTTGACTCGTTCAGTGGCTAGAGGTTTTGATGGTTCTCTAAAACTTGCCTTAAGGGAAAAAATAAAATGGGGTTCAATTGGAAGTATAATATCTCTTGGAATATCAATTTATTATTATTTGAATGGAAATTTTGTTTTAACAATTTGTTTTATTATTACAACTATATTTTTACCATTTATGGATTCTTTCAATATTCATATTGCAATTCTAAATGGCAAAAAAGATTTTAAATTAGCTACAAAATACAATATTATAACTCAAGTAATTTCATCAATTTTGATGATTTTAATATTAATAATTTCAAAAAATATATTTTTATTGTTATTAATTTATTTTATATCTTATACAAGTTTAAGGCTTATATTTTTAAAATTAACTATAAAAAAAGAAAATCTCAATTTCAAAATAGAGTCTGACACAATTTCTTATGGAAAACATTTGAGCTTAATGAATGTAATAGTTTTGATATCAAATCAAATTGACAAAATAGTAGTCTGGCAATTTATTGGTTCAGCAGAACTCGCAATATACTCAATAGCAATTGCTATGCCAGAACAAATAAAAGGATTTTTGGGAAATATAAATACATTGGCATTTCCAAAATTTGCCGAAAAATCAAAAGAGGAAATAAGAAAAAATATTTACAAAAAAATAGGAAAACTTTTTATTATTGTAATTTTAATTATTGCAACATATTGGCTTCTATCTCCTATAATTTTCAAAATTCTTTTCCCTAAATATTTGGATAGTCTTTTTTATAGTCAATTGTTTTCACTTGGACTTATAAATATTCCAATCGCTTTTATTGGATTACCAATTCTTCAATCTCATAGACTTACAAAAGAATTGTATAAAATAAATATTTTCAATTCTATAATACAAATTGTATTAATATTATTTGCAACTTATTTCTATGGGTTAATAGGACTTATAATAGCAAGAATAATCACCAGAGTTATTATTGGCATTGTTTACCTACTAAAATTAAGAAGTCTTAAATATTTTTAATTATCTCCGCTGGAACACCAGCAACAACTACATTTGATGGAATATCTTTTGTTACAACAGATCCAGTACCAACAACAGAATTTGTTCCAATTGTAACTCCTGGATTTATTATTACACCAGATCCAATCCATACCCCATGTTCAATATTTATTGGCTTAGCAATATGAATTCTATCACCCATTTTCTTTTTATAATCTAATCCACCAGAATTTATAATCACATAAGGCGAAATATGAACATAATCACCAATTATAATTTTTTCTCTTGCATTCAAAAACCCACTTTCATTTATAGTAGAATTATTACCAAAATTTATATTTTCTGAATTAATCACATTTATAGAGCCAAATATATTACTATTTTTTCCAAAATTAGAAAATAAATTACTATAATAAAAATTTCTTGTTTTCAATAAAATACATTCTCTTTTTATAAAAATAAATTTTATAATAGTTTTTATAATACCATTTTTATTCATCATAAATATTTATTGTATTAAAATTATATAGCGTTGTTCTTTTCTAATTTCCCTTAAACTTATATTTCTACTTTTATCAAATAATGCCATAAAATCATTAATAGATTTGCCTGTTAAATCCGCATGAAATTCTCCTATTATTTCACATATAGAATTTATTGATTTTATATTTTGAAAAATTTCAAATTCCGCACCCTCAACATCAAATTTTAAAATATCCACAAAATCTATATTATTTTTAAACATATAATCATCTATAGAAAAGGAATTAACTTCTATAAAATTTTGATTTTTTAATCTCTGTATCATACTAGAAGACATACTACTATTTGGATATGGATAAAATTTTATTTTTCCAGTTGATTTAGTGATAGCCATATTTTCACAAATCACATCTTTAAATTGTGATGTATTTAATTTTAAAAAATCGAATACTTTTTTGTCTGGCTCAAAACAATAAATTATTGCTTGAGGAAATTTTAATTTAAAATAAATAACAGATAAACCAACATTTGAACCAATATCAAATATAATATTTGCTACATTTTTTGAATCAAATTTATATTCTTTATTTATAAAAATTTCATCAAAAATAGCAAAATCACAGTTACTCATAGGATAAAAATTAAAATATTTTATATCATATCCATCCACAAACTTTAAACATAACTTAACTCTAATTTGTGGTAATAAAGAGATCTTTTTTTTCAAAGAAAAGAACGAAATCACAAAAAGTATTTTTATAAATTCAACCCTATTAGCACTTATATTATGTGCAAATTTTATTTTTTCAATTATCCTATTTGATATTTTATTCATTTTTTTTATTAATAAAGTTTATAATATTCTTTACTCTTAAATTCCAAGTATTTATATAAACATTTTTTTTTGCCTCCAAAGATATTTTTTCTGCAAAACCCACATTATCTATTATCTTTTTAATACTATCAACTAAAGAATTAATATTATTAGCTGAAAAAAGTATAGAATTATTATCATTTAATATTTCTTTTATAGAGGGCAAATCTGATGCAACAGTAGGTGTTCCACTCGCCATATATTCAAATAATTTTAATGGCGATGTGTAGAATTCAGATGTTTTATTACCTTTTTTGTTTGGTAAAACCAATATATCTGCTGCTTTTAAAAATAATGGGATATATTTATGCTCTTTTTTTTCTAAAAATAAAATGTTTGAATAATTTTTGTATTTATTTTTCATTTCAACAATTTCATTATTATTTCCACCAATTAATATAAATAAATAATTATTATCAAAATATTTAGAAGATTCTATAAATAAATCTACTCCTTTCCAATCATAAAGATAAAAGCTTCCAGTATATAAAATAATTTTCTTGTCTTTTGGTAGTTTTAATATTTTTCTAATTTCATTCTTATCTTTACTTATATCAAAATCTTTTAAATCCACAGCATCTGCAGAAACAATAATTCGATTTTCTAAAATACCACGATTTATCAAATCAATTTTCAAATAACTTGTTAAAACAATTAATTTTTTTGCCTTTTTCAATAAATACAAAATTACATTATTTATATTTTTTGGCAATTCATGTAATTCCAAAATATAATTTTTATAAAATAAACCCAAGAACTTATCTCTTGTATACAAAATATCATAATTAATAAAAAACAAATATATTTTTGAAAATAATAAAAAACTTAATGTTTGAATCCAAAAACCCATTATACCAAATTGAGAAAAATCTAAACATGGAATTTTTATAATATCAAATTTATTTTTTATATCATAATATTGAAATACATCTTGTTTTATTTCATTAAATCTTCTCGGAATTATTAATTTTAATTCAATATTATTTTCGATAAATGCCTCACACATTTTGCATATTTGATATCCATGAGCTTTTTCTGTAGGAATTCTAGAATTTGTTATATAAATTAATTTCATATTTTATAAATTTTTATTATTTAAAATTTTGTTTATACCAAATCTGAAAAGTAATCAATGACCAAATTGTATTTAATGCATATTCTTTATAATTTATATGATTATCTAATATTTTTTTTATTTCATAAAAATCAAAAAATTGTTTTGTATCTGGATTATAATTTGGCGACAATATTTCATAAGCTATTTCTTTCAAATCAGTTCTGAGCCATTTAGATGTTGGCGAAAACCATCCAGTTTTTTGTTTATTATATATATAATCTGGTAAATAATCTTTTATTGCCTCTTTAAAAATTTTTTTACCTTGATGTTTATTTCCTAATTTATAAGATATTGGAATAGAAAATGCAAAATCTACTAATTCTTTATCCAGAATTGGCACTCTTTCTTCAAGTGCAAAAGCCATAGACATTTTATCTGATCTAGAAAGAGATTCATCTGTAAGCCATGTACAAAAATCTACTTTCATTAAATAATTAGCATAATTTTTAAATAGTAAATCAAAATAATTATTATTAATTATTTCCTTACTTTTATTTAGATTATTAACATCATGTTTTAAAAATCTTTTTATAATATTTTCTTTTTGTGCACTGAACTGCCAAAACAAATCAATACCACTTTGAGAATTAAGTTTATAATATTCACTTTCCTTACCAAATATTTTTGCTACATTATATGTAAATTTATTGTCTCTGATTAATTTTGGTATATTTTGCCATTTATCAACTAAATTATAATAATAATATCTATCATAACCTCCAAATATTTCATCTCCTCCATCTCCACCCAAAACTACATCAACATATTTTTTAGCTTCTTTTGACAATAAATATGTTGCTACTTGTATATGATTAGAAACTAAGTCATCCATATGATACACTACTTTTTCTAAATTTTCTGTCACATCTTGCGCAGTTATCAAAAGTTCATGATGCTCTGTATTATAAAATTCACTATTTTTTCTGGCCAAAATACTATCCATATTAAATTTTTCTTCTTGAGTATCAACGTCAAATTTTACTGTAAAAGTTTTTATTTTGTTTTTAACAATTTTAGACATTGATCCTAAAATAGCTGTTGAATCTATTCCGCCGCTCAAAAAAATTCCAAGCGGTCTATCAGAAATTAATTGTCCTTCTACTGCTTTATCAAATTTTTTTCTAATAATATTTTTTGCTTCTTCATAAGAACATTCATTTTGCTCAGTTGGTAAATTATGATACTTTTTTATCTCTATTTTATTTTCTTTAAAAATTAAAAAATGCCCTGGTTGTAATTTTTTAATATATTCAAAAATTGTTATAGGTCCAGCAATATACAAAAATCTAAAATATAAATTTAGCGCATCAATACTTATTTGTTTATCAATATCATGCTCCAAAATTCCTTTTATCTCTGAAGAAAATATAAATTTATTATCTTTAAAATAATAAAACAATGGCTTTACACCAAAATTATCTCGAGCAATAAATAATTTTTTATTTTTTTTATCCCAAATAGCAAAAACAAAAATACCATTGAATTTTTCTAAACATTTTTCTCCATAGGCTATATAAGAATTCAAAATTACTTCTGTGTCAGTATCTGAATGAAAATGAAATCCATTATTCTCTAAATCTTTTTTTATTTCTTTAAAATTATAAAGTTCTCCGTTGTATGTAATTATATAATTTTTATCATCACTTTCCATTGGTTGATGACCACGCTGTGATAAATCTATTATAGAAAGTCTATTATGACCCAAAGATATTTCATTATCAACAAAAATACCAGTATCATCTGGACCTCGATATTCTATTTTCTTGTTCATTTTCTCTATTAAATTTTGATCAGAGAAATTAAATCCATTTATTCCACACATAAATTATCTCTTTTCCAAAATAAAAAAATGATGATACGGATTTTCAAAAGAAACAAAATCCTTTTTTATATCAAAATAATTATCAATGATTTTTTTTATTTTATTTAATTTAAAACCCTTTTTACCTATTTCCCAATAATGTTCTCCGTTAAAAATATGTTTTTTTGCCAAAAATGGTAATTTAAAATGAACTTTTATTTCATGAAAATATGGCAAAATAATTTTAAAACCAAAATTTCTTCCCCAATGTGGAACACTTATAATACAATATTTTTTACTAACTCTATGAAGAGATTTTAAACATTGTTCTAATTTTTCAAAAGGTAAATGTTCCAAAACTTCAAATGCACAAACAATATCAAACAAATTATCATCCAAATTTATATTATCAACACTGGAAACATAATCTGGGTTTAAATCTGGATTTATATCCAAAGTTTTGAAGGAAATATTTTTGAAATTATTATCAAAATAATTTTTCAAAAAACTATTACCAATTCCAATTTCCAAAATATTATTTTGTTTTAGTTTTAATATTTCATCTATTTGATGAAAATAACTATTCCATCTAGATATATTATCATATATTCCAAATTTATATTTATTATTCATAAATTAATTTTATTAGAAATATTAGTTATCAACTGACTTAAATTATAATCTTTTTGTATCAAATCTAATAATCTTTTTGTATCTTCTAAGTTACTATTTCTATAAATATTATAAATTTTCGTAGATAATTCTTTTGTATCTAAATTATCTAAAATAAAAACATCTCCATATTCACCAAATACATCTTTAAATGCTTTATTAAAAACTATACAAGGAACACCACAAACAAAAGATTCCAAAACAGTTTTATCCATTCCACCAGTTGGTGATAAATTTATACTCAAATCATGGTTATTGTAAATATCAGACATTTTATCAATAGGAATATTTCCAAGAAAACTAATATAATTATTTAATTTATAATCATTGATTTTCTTTTTTATATTATTTAAATATCCTCTATCTGATTCATAAACTACATCTCCAACTATAGTCAATGATAAATTATTAATTAAAGAATCTTTTTTTAATATATTAAATACTTCAATTAAAATATCTAAATTTTTTATAGGAGATATTCTTCCAACATAAAGTAATTTGTATAAATTCTTGTCTTTTTCTATATTAATTTTTCTAAATATATTTAAATCTACTCCATGTCCCAAAAAAATAATTTTTTTTGATTTTATGAGGCACGATTCTTTGGAACTAGTAAATATATTTTTTACAAAAATATTTACGATTCTTAAATAAATATTTTTTGATTTATGTACATACCACAAATATATTTTTTTGTTTAAAAATTTCCAAAATATTCCACCCAAAATCACATATTCTGAATTCATATGTACAAAGACATTGTCGTATTCTTTTCTATATTTCCAAATATATTTATAAAATCTAAAAATATATTTTAATCTACTTTCTCCATTCTCTTTTCCTAAAGATAAAACTTCTACATTTTTTGGAAAATCATATTCCCCTTGAAATAAACAAATTACTACAACTTTTTCACAATGTTTTGTAAATTCAATAATCCAGTTATGAAAAAAGCCCAATACTCCATCATTTTTATCTACCTTTTGTGTACAAATTAATAATTTCATTCCGTTAGATATTTTATTTTAAATTATTTTATTTAATTAGTTATAAATATTTCCTTTAAATATATATTTGCAATTATTCTATATATCTAATGTAATTCACAAAACTGCCTTTTCCCAAGATTTTTTATACAAATTAAATGTTTCTTCTTTCGTTAATAATTTAGAAATAGATTTTTTTACATTTTCTGATAATTTTGTTCTCAAATCATTGTTTTCTATTAAATCAATCATTTTATACTCCAATGCTTTTTGATCTCCAATAGGAATTACAATTCCATTTTCATTGTTTGTAATAAATTCTCCAGCACATCCAACATCAGTCATAATAATTGGCAATCCATAATTTGCAGCTTCAATAATTACTATTCCCCATCCTTCATAATTTGATGTAAGTAAAAACACATCTGCTTTCTTGTAAAAATCATCTAAATTATTTCTCCAACCAAAAAATTCAACCTTTTTATCAAGATTTAAATTATTAACCTGAGATATTAATTTTGTTTCTAACAAACCACCACCAATTATCCACAGTTTTAAATCCTTGACTTTTTTTTGACTATTGTTCTCAAAAAAATTTACTACATTTTTAAATGCTTTTATTTGCATTTGTATATTTTTTACTTTTACCAATCTGGAAATTGTAATAAATATAAATTCACTATTATCATTTAGACATGTGTCTATTTTTTTTAAATCAGAATAAATAGGTACAATAGTTATTTTATTTTCTAAAACTCCAAAATCTCTTATAAGTTGATTTTTCAATCTATCACTTACAACTCTTATAGAATTTGCATTTTTCAAAACATATTTTGCTAATAATTTCCTAATTCCATAAAATTTTTCAAATCCATGAACCTGTATCTCTGTACCAATTCTAAACATTTTTGATAGCAAATAAGCAACAAAACCCAAAAAATATTGATCTTGAACGCTTATAACATCAAATTTTTCATTTTTAAAAATTTTTATAGAAGAAAAAAATAATTTTATAATTTGAAAAAATTTATTTTTACCACCAAAGCTAAATATATTCAAATGTTCTGACACATTTAAATTAATCGTTTTATTATTCGGTACAACTACTGTATACTTTTCTACAAGCTGGGAATATTCAACAACTCTTCCAAATAATTTAGACTCTTTATCAAAAATATTTTTGTCATTTCCAATTACAAAAATCTTCATAATATTTCTTCAAATAATTTAATTGTATCTCGTAGCATATCTTCTTTTTTATAATTATAATTTATATTCTTTACTTTCTTTAAGTATTCCAAATAAAAATCCTCATTCATTATATTTTCCAATGCTTTTTTTATTTCTTCATTATATAGTGGATCAAACTCCAAAACTTTTCCTCTTAGCCAATCAAATCCATGCTCTTTTGTAATGACAAATGGAGTTTGCAAAAATAAACATTCTATTGCTGTATTTGGACTAATATCTGTATAACTAGGCAAAACAACAGCGCGACATTTTTTCAAAATACCCATTAATTCATTTCTATTTTTACTATTTTCAATAAATATTTTTTTATTATCTGATTTTTCTTTTAATTTATCAAACATAGGTCCATCACCAATTAATCTCAAAACAAAATTATCTTGTTTAATTGACAAAAAAATATCAATCAATCTTTCTAAATTGTTTTTATTTATCATTCTTCCTGGACAAATTATTTCATTGTTTTTTATATCATCTGCCAAATCACCTATATTTGAATCAAAAAAAACTGGATTATTTATTACAGAAATTCTATCACTTTTCAAATTATAATATTTTTCAAAGATTTGTTTTTGAAAATTTGTTGTAAATACCAATCTATCAGCACTTTTCAAAACAAATTTTATTATAAAAAAACGAAACAAATCTTTTTTATAAAGCCCTAATTCATAATAATTTTTCAAAGTTTCTGCTGTGTAAGATATATTCAAATATCTTTCCCAAATAAAATCTCCACCTATTCTTATCATTATTTTTTTTCCAAACAATTTAGAAACAATAAGCGATGGAATTCCAGCGCTAAAATAATCAAATGCATAAACAACATCATAATTATTTATATTTTTACAAAGTGCTATAAAATATTTTATATAATTTAATAATTTATTTGTTCTTTTTATTCTTATTAATTTATACTTTAAATCTTTGTCCGATTCGCTAATATTTATATTTGAATAAGTCAAAATACAAACATCATACCATTGATCTTTTAGTATTTTTGCTAATTCTTTTGAATATGTAGCCGGACCTCCAATATCTGGCGGATAAATTCCTGTAGCTATTAATATTTTTTTATTCATTAAAATTTGTATAAATTACTTATTTGTTCTACGATTTTTCCCCAATCATACTTCAAAACACTTTTCTTTGCATTTTCAATAAATTTATTCCTTAATTCTTCACTATTTAACAATTTTATTATTGAATTTGTGATTTGTTCACTATTTTTTGATTCTATCAGTAAACCATTTTCATTGTTTACTATGATATCTGGAATTCCTCCGACTTTTGTACCAATTACAGAAACATTACAAGCCTGAGCTTCTATAAAAACAATTCCAAGTCCCTCTGCCAAAGATGGGCATACAAAAACTTCTGACTTTGAAATTTCAATAAGTGTTTTTTCGTGAGAAAGATTTCCTTTCAGTTCAATACTACTTTCTAAATTTAAATCTTTTATTAATTTTTCTATTTCATACCTCTTATTACCCTCTCCTACCAAAACCAATTTTGCATCTGGAATTTGTACAATCAATTCTTTCCAAGCCTTCACAAGATAATCAATTCCTTTTTCCCAAGATAATCTTGCAACACATAGTACTCTATTTTTTACTTTATCTATATTTTGAGGAATTTTTGAAAAATCCACTCCATTTGGTATTACATAAATATCTTTTTCATCTACTCCTAGCTTGATAGCCCTATTTGCAAGAAAATAACTTATTGCTGTAATAATATCTGGGCTTTTATGAATACTTTTCCAAAATAATTTTATAAAAAATTTTCTTTGTTTTCTATTATCATCCAAATCCCCGCTTTGTAAAGTTAGTATTCTTTTTGCCTTACTATAAAAATATTTTGTAAATATCAATGCTACTCCAGCATAACTCTCCATAATAGCATGAACGATATTTGGTTTTATTTTCAAAATTACAAAATTTGATAATATTGGATACAAAATTTTATCTATCACTTTATTTCCAATTCCTACTCTTATAATCTTGAAATTTTCTCTTTGTTCAATTTTTTCTAATTTTTTATTAAATCTTCCAGTAATAATTGTAATATCATAAAAATCACCTAATTTTTCAGAAATCTCTTTAACCATCTGTTCTGCACCAGACATAAATGGCTCATAAAAAGCAGATAGAATTACTATTTTTATATTATTTTTTGTTTGCATAATATTCGTAGGTCTTTTTCAAATTTTCATCCAAATTATCTTCTATTTTTTCCCCCAACAAACTTTGCATCTTTGAAACATCTGGGCTTCTATATTTTATTTCATAACCACGCTCGCCTATAAAAACTGGTTTTAAATCCTTATTGCTTATTTTAATAATTCTTTGTGCTAAATCAAGTATTGTAGTTTGTCTTCCAAGTCCAATATTTATTGTTTCACCATTTGTAGAATCTGACAAAAGTGCTTTTATGGCAGATCTGACATTATCTTTTACATAGATGAAATCTCTTGTTTGATATCCATCTCCATAAATCGTTAGAGATTCACCCTTTAAAACCTGTTTTATGAATACTCCAACTACAAAACCATAAGCAGATGATTCCTGTCTTTCTCCAAATACATTAAAAAATCGCAAAGAACAAGTTTTTACTCCATAATTATCATTGTAAACTTTCATAATTTTTTCACCCATCAATTTCACAAGTGCATATAAACTCGTACTGTGTGTTTGATAAGAAAGTTCCTTGTTATTATCTTCTCTAAGAGGTAATTCATTCAAAGTTCCATATGCCTCAGATGATGATGAAAAAACAACCTTTTTTATAGAAAATTCTTTTGAAAGTGATAATATATTTTTTATTCCAACTATATCATCCAAAACCAAAAGTGGTTGCTCCATTACTCTCTTTACGCCAAGCACTGCTGCATAATGAAAAATATAATCAAAATGATATTGCTCGAAAACAGATTTTAGTAAACTTAGATCATTTACATCTCCTTTTACAAATTCAAAATTAGAATTTTTACTTGCTAATTCCAAATTTTCCATTTTTCCCGTTGAGAGATTATCCAAAGCTACGACATTTGCATTTAAATTCAACAATTCATCACATAAATGAGATCCTATAAATCCAGCTCCTCCTGTTACCAAAATGTTTTTATTTGTTAATTTATCCATATTTTTAGGTTGAATTATAATAATATAATACAATAACAATACAATAAATGAGTCATAAAATCAATCTTACCTCACCCCCGGGGTTGCCAACCCCGGGGGTGGGAGTTAAAATTAAACTATGAATAAAAACAAAACAAAACTTTGCCACATAATAACACAAACACACTTTGGCGGTGCTCAAAAATATCTATGTGACATAATAAACAATCTTGATGATAATTTTGAGATAACTATTGCCTTTGGTGAAGGAAAAAAAGAAGAATTAAAAAAATATATAACAAACAAAAATGTAAAAATTGTCAAATTAAAACATCTAATAAGAAATATAAACATTTTTAAAGATAAGCTAGCATTTTTGGAATTATTTATATTTTTCAAAAAATATAAATTTGATATTATTCATCTTCATTCTTCAAAAGCTGGTTTCATAGCTTCAATAACTGGAAAACTAACTGGAGTGAAAAAAATAATTTATACAGCTCACGGTTGGGTTTTCAAAGAAAATCTAAATCCCACAAAAAAACAATTCTATATATTATTGGAAAAATTTTCTTCAAAATTCAAAGACAAAATAATTTGTGTGTCGCAAAATGATTATAATTTAGCACTTGAAAAAAATATTGTCTCAAAAAACAAACTTACAATGATTTACAATGGAATAAAGTCTAAAAATTATTTAAATAATGAAGATGCACGAGAATTTTTATTTCAAAAAATAAACACGCTAGACACAAAACAAAAAATAATAGGAACCATATCCAACTTATATTCAAACAAAGGTATAAATTATTTAATCGAATCAGCAATATTATTAAATGAAAAATATAATAATTTATTATTTATAATTATAGGATCCGGCCCAGAAAAAGAAAATCTTCAAAAACTAATAAAGAAAAATAATTTAAAAAACTTCTTTTTGATAGGTAATATAAACAATGCTTATAAATATCTAAAAGCTTTTGATATATTTGCCCTCACATCAATCAAGGAAGGTCTTCCTTATACACTTTTAGAGGCTCTAGAAGCCAAAATTTCAATAGTTTGCAGTAATCTTGAATCATTGACTGAAATTATAGAAAATAATCAAAATGGGCTAATATATGACGTAAAAAATATAAATGATTTAACAGATAAAATACAAACACTTTTAGACAATAATGATGTTGCAGAAAAATTAAAAAATAATGATAGGTTAATATTATCAAAATTTGATTTTCAAAATTTTATAGAGAATATAAAAAATATCTATCTAAACAAATTATAAATTATTTGCTACTAATTTTGTTTTTATTTTAGCTCTATTTGGTAAAGATTTGAGTTCATCTATATGTAAATATTTTAATTTATCAATATCTGAACTAATTCCCATACCAAAATCCCAATCAATTAAATCTTGTTTACTTATTTTCTTTTTAAGCTCTATATTGACCTCATCAAATCTTTCATTCATTTCACATCTTAATTCATTTATACTTTGACTTGTATTTATAGCTATTTCTTCTCCTAATTCTTTTATTTTCCTAAATATATTTTTGTTACTATTCACAAACTCACTCTTTGTAACAAGATTCTTATTATTCTCAATAAGTTCATCTTTGATAATCTGTTTAATTTGTTTTAAATCGCTTTTCAACATAATTTAAATTTAATAATTTTGTCTCTATATTTTATAACTATAAAACAAATTGGTCAAAGACAATTATTAACACAATAAAGGCCGTCTATAATTGATATTACTTAATATTTGTAGTTGTAGAAGTATTGTTGTATAAATATGAAGCTTTATTAAAATTTTCTTCTGCTTTATCATTCATTCCCTTTTCTTGATATAATTTTCCAAGTTCTGAATAATATTTTGGGTTATTTTCATATTTTATAATATTTTCATACAAAAATATTCTCTGATCTGAATATCCATCTTCACCATATAACGCTATTGCCTTTTTTAAATCACCTAATAAAAATCTATGATTATGTTTTATAGCATTATCTATATTATCCAAGATTATTTTTTTATCAACGCTCATATATGAATAAACTTCTCCAATCAACCAATAAGTTGTACCATATTTATCATTATATTTAAGAGCTGTTTGTAAGTCTTCTAATGCTTCATCCATTTTCCCTAGATTGAGATTTGCCCTAGATCTTAAGAAATAATTATGCAATTTCTGAGGAGATAATTCTATTGAATAATCTATTATTTTTTTTGATTCCTCTAAATTATTTTTAAATTCATCACTATCTTGAGAAAACATACTAGCCTTACCCATATAAAGTCTAGCTAAATTAAGTTGCGTATAAGCATCTTTTGAATCCTCCTTTAGATATTCCTTATTTTTATCTATCAAAAAAATATATATATTATTAAAAATCTCCGCTTTTTCTTGACTATTTATTTTTGACATTGAGCTGGTTAGTATGTCAGTTGTCATAGATACAGAATCTTTATTTAAATATCCAGGATAATTAAATAACTCTTCTATATTAGTATATATATCTGTAAAATCTGTACTTTGATGAAAACTTCTTTGTACAATATAATCTTGCTTTGCAATATTTAAATGATTCATATTCATACCAAGTACAAAATAAAAAACTATTATTCCAGCAAAAGAAATTATTATCCAGTTTGAATTACTTATTTTTTCCCACAACAATTTTTTATCAAAAACTTCATTATAGCTACTTTCAATATATGCAATTATAAAGAAAAACATTGTTGTAACTGCTAATGTATCAAATACAAACAAATTTTGTATAAAATAAGCTACTACTATAACTGCAAGAAATATAGAAAATATTTTTTCATCTTCATCTTGTTGAGTTTTATGAATTTTAAAAAGATAATAAAAAAGAATAACAAATATTGATAAATAAGAAAGAATACCAAATATTCCAGTAGCTACCAAAGTTTCTACAACCATATTATGAGCCCTATCAAACCATACTTCAGTAGGGGCTATATTGTAATAATCAGCCTGAAAATATTTATCAAAAGCATAACCATAATTTTCCATTCCATAACCAAAAATAGGTCTTTCTTTGAATGCTTGCCATCCTCCATTCCATGATATAAGTCTAGTTCTAACGGTACCTTCAGCAAAAGAAATATTAACAATTCTTTTTGTAATTACATTATTTTTTACCCAATCAGCATCTTTGTTTGCAAAAGCTAATCCAAAAAATGTAATAATAGATAGCAAAAATACAATAAGTGAAATCTTTAAAACTTTTGAACTACCTCTAAAAATAAAATATATTCCCAAAATCAATATAGCAGCCATTAAACCAACTTGAGCACCTCTAGTTTGAGTCAAAAACATAGCAGGAAGTTGTATAAATATATGAGTAGCAAAAATCAATTTAAAGTACCATTCTTTTTTTGTGACTAATAAATATAAAGACAACAAAACTCCCAAAATAAGAAGTCCTGCTGTATATGAAACATTACCCAAAACACTCTGAATCATTTGACCACCAGTTTGAAATACAAAGGACACATTCCATCTTTGTAAATATCCATAAAAAGCAATATAAGAGCAAAATATAAGTGAAACATTCAAAAATACAAACCACTCTTTTTTTGTTTTTAAAAAATTACTAAGCACTATAAAAAATAAAACCAAATGAAGCCATGTATTTATACCCCACATTCTTTCAAGGTCTCCAACAAATGATAGCTTTGGATTTAGTCCAAATATAGCTGTAATAATAGTTATAAATGTAAAAATAATAATTGATAAAAGTAAAATGGATTTTTTTGGTCTATATTTTGGATAATATAAAGCTAATACAAGATAAAAAAATGACAATAACTCAACTAATATTCTAAATGGTATTGCTTTTGATGTAATATATGGAAATATCCATTCCCTAAATATCAAAGTACAACTTATAAAAACACCTACAATAAGTATGTTTATCACAATTCTTAAGTTCTTTTCTAAATTATTCATTTATTTTTCTATAATTATTAACTTATAAATATTCTATAATATATAATCTAAATAGGCAATTCTCTCCACGTCCGACGTTGCCAACGTCGGACGTGTGGTATATAGTATTGACTTTGATATATTCTGAAGTAAAATATAAACATGGGTCGCAAAAGCGATCTTTTTGTTTTAATAAATAAAGAAAAGCGATTATGATAAGGAATATATTATCAAACAATATTTATCATGTTTATAATAGAGGAACTGAAAAAAGAAGAATTTTTTATAATCAAAGGGATTATAATTATTTTTTGAGTAGAATGTTTTTTTATAAAGATCAGTTTAAAGTAAAAATTTTATCTTATGCAATATTACCAAACCATTTTCATTTTTTACTAGAAGAACCAACGTCGGACGTTGTTAACGTCCGACGTTGCAGTTACAAACCAAATACTAATCAATATCATGGATCAAAAATATCAAAGTTTATATCTATTTTATTAAATTCTTATACAAAATATTTCAATAATAGACGAGAGCATTCTGGGAGAATTTTTCAAGGACCATTTAAATCTAAACTTATAAGTAGTGATACTTATTTGCAAACAGTTTTTGTTTATGTAAATTTAAATCCAATAAAGCATGGGGTTGTAAATAATATAAATGACTGGCTTTATACTTCCCATCATTATTTTTCAGATAAATTTAATTCTGGAATAGTAGATAGTAATGATTTTATAGATAAAACTATCTATAAATCTATTATCAAAAATTATAAAGATAAAATAGAAAATAATGACGTAGATTTGGAATTTGATTAGTCACCAACGTCCGACGTTGGCAACGTCGGACGTGGAAATCCCCCAAAAAAACAAAATCTCCCACCCCGCAAAGCGGGATGGGAGAAATGTACGATTTTAAAAGCTATCGTGAAACTTCTAAGAAATTAAATACTTAGTTCTTTGAAAGTGTAGCACCAGTTACTTTGCTTACACCTTCAAGTCTAGCATTTGACCAGTCTGCTGAACCACCTGTACCGTTATCGCCATTGTAAGTGAAATCAGTTTCAAGAACAGCAATTTCAGATTGGAAGTATTGATAATCATTACCTACTGTTAAGTTAGCAGTAATTACCAATGTTACTTCACCATCAACTAATTCAGTATTTGTGTCAAAACCTGAATCTAAGTCAATAGTCACTACATTACCAGTAATACTTCCAGCTGCTGTATCTCCAGCATTACC